>NZ_JBFRER010000008.1:0-124287 GCF_052114405.1 Streptomyces sp. M-16
GCGCCGACGGCCGGCGGCGGGTCCGCGCGGGGCGCCGACGACGCGGTCGGCCGGGCCGCGCGGGACGGCACGCGGGGGTACGAAAGCAGCCAAAGCGCCCCCGGGAGCCCCCGTCCGGCCTGTGTACCCTTCGCCGCGTGACGACCGGTGGCACGGAGCGAGGAGGGGGCAGTGAGCGGGGTACTGATCCACCTGCCGCGGGGCAGCGGTGACGCGGTGACCCTGCGGCTGGGGCCGGGGGAATCGGCGCGTTTCGGGCGGGGCTCCGAGACGGCCCCCGTCGAACTCCGCCTCGTCGACGCGGCGATCTCCCGGCTCGCCGGGGAGATCCGGGTGACGGACGACCACTGGCAGCTCAGCAACCACAGCACGACCCAGAGCTACCTGGTGGAGAACCCGGAGGGGGCCGGCGAGTACCTGCGGGTGCCGCCGCGACGGGCCGGGGCGCCGATCCCCTTCGAGTTCTCCCGGGTCGTGCTGCCCACCCGTGGGGAAGCCACTGTCTCCTTCCAGGTGTTCGCGCCCGACCACGTCTACCTGGACCCGGCCGGTACGGGCGGCTCCTGGGGGAGCCCCACGGTCACGGCGTACTCCTTCGACGAGACGGCCATCTACTTCCTCGTGCTGGTCGCGCTCTGCGAACCGCGGCTGCGCGACGAGTCCCCGGTCGCGGTGCCCACCACCCCCGAGATCGTCGAGCGGCTCGCGGGACTGCCGGGCTGCGCGCAGCTGACGGCCCGCGCGGTCAGCTCGCACATCGACTACCTCGCCGACGAGAAGACGCGGATCAGCGCCCCCGCCGAGACCGGCCCCGGCAGGGGCCCCCGGCGCAACGGCAAGCGGGAGTCGCTGGTCGGACTCGCGCTGCGGTTCGGGCTGGTGCGGGAGGAGCACCTCGCGCTGCTGCCTCCCCGGGCCGGAGGAGGAGAGGGTGCAGCGCCCGGCCGACGCCTCGGGAAGTGACCGCGGCGAACCGCTGCCGCGCGGCTACCGCGTCGGAGCGTGGGAGGTCACCGGCCCGATCGGAGCCGGAGGCTGGGCAACGGTCCATGCGGGCCGCAGGGCGGCCGACGCCACACCCGGCACCGCGCGCGGGGCGGCGATTCCCGCAACGACGGCCGCGCCCGGTACGACCGCCACGCCCGCAACGACGGCCGCGCCCGGTACGACCGCCACGCCCGCAACGACGGCCACGCCCGGTACGACCGCCACTCCCGACACCGCGGGCGCGGCGGACGGAGGCCCGCCCGGGGAGGTCGCCCTGAAGGTCCTGCCGACCGGCGGCCTCGCACCCCGCCAGGCACGCGCGATCGCCGAATCCGCCCGGCGCGAGGTCGAGCTCGCCCGCAGGGCCGGACACCCCCGGCTGATCCGCCTGCTCGACTCCTTCGTGCTGAGCGAACCCGGCCACCCGTACCTGGACGGCGCGATCGTGCTGGTCATGGAGCGGGCCGAACGCAGCCTGCGCGACCGGCTCGCCACCCCGGTGACCGTGGCCGAAGGGGCCCGTCTGATCACCGGGATCTGCGAGGGACTGGCCCACCTGCACCGCAGCGGCTGGGTCCACGGGGACCTCAAACCGGACAACGTCCTGCTGATGCCGGACGGCTCGGTCAAGCTCGCCGACTTCGGCCTCGCCACCGAACTGACCGGCACCCACGGCACCCACGGGTACGCGCCCCCGATGGGCACCCTGGACTACCTTCCGCCCGAGCGCCGACGGGCACCGCTCGGCGAACACGGCATCCAGGTCCGGCCCAGTGCCGACGTCTGGGCGCTCGGCATCGTGATCCACGAGGTGTTCGCGGGCGGCGCCCCGCCCTTCCCGGGCGCCACCTCGATGGCGCGCGCCGCGGCGGCGCAGGAGTACGCCGAGGGCCGCGCCGCGCTGCGCACCGACCACGCGGTACCGCCGTTCTGGCGCCAGCTGGCCGCCGACTGCCTGGCGCCCACCCATGAGGCCCGCGCCGCGCACACCGCCGAGACCCTGCTCCGCCGCATCGCCGCCGACCGGCGGGCACAGGGCCCGACCGTCACGGGYCCGGCCTCCCCACCCCCGCCCGTACCCCCGCCCGCCCGCCGGCTCCACCGCCGGGCCCGCGCCGCCCTCCTGGCCGGCGCCGCCGTGTGCGGGGCGGCCGTCGCACTCTGGCCCCACGAGGCCCGCGACGCGTCGCCCGCGGCCGCCCGGGCCGAAACCACCGGCAGCCTGCGGGTGTTCAACGCCGAGCAGGGGTGCCGGAACCGCACGGACCGGAACCCGCGGTGCAGCCTGGGCCTGGCGATCGACCCGCTGAAGGCCTACACCCCCGACAACGTCGTGGCCACCCGGGTGTGGGACGGGCAGGTCCTCGCCGTGGACTGCCTGCTCCCCCGGGGGATGCCCATCATCGACGAATCGGACGCCGTGTCCGTCGAGTGGTTCCGCGTCCGCCTGCCCGGGGACGCCGCCCGCCCCACCGCCTGGCTGCCGGCCGTGCGCACCAAGGACCGCCCCGCCGTCCCCGAATGCCCGCGCCCCACCCCCACCCACTGACGGGTTCCCGCACCGACGGGCCTCCGCGTGGGTGGCGGCTGCCCCGAGTCTGTGGCCCGCGCTCCCCGCCGTCACTCCGGAACGTTGCGGATGCCCCCGCCCCGTGGCCCGCCGCTAGCTTGCCGTCTGCCGGTCCGCGGACCGTGCCCACGCCCGCCGGCAGCGGGCGCGGGTCCCCTCACGGATGGAAGTGAACTGCACAGATGCGCGTCACACGAACCCACCTGCCCGGCAAGGCCCTTGCGCTCACCGCCCTCGCCTCCCTCGCCACCCTGGCCGCGGCGCCCACCGCCTCGGCGGCCCCCGCCCGCCCGGCCGACGCCGTCCAGAGCTTCCGCAACCAGGCGACCGACCGCTGCATGGACGACACCTCCAACGGGTTCCGCACCTGGAGCTGCAACGGCAGCAACCCGCAGCTGTGGACCGTGCACGTCTGGGGTGACGGATCCCGGCAGCTGCGCAACGTCAACACGGGCCGCTGCGTCGAGGACACCGACAACGGGTTCCGCACCGTCGGCAGCTGCAACTCCAGTCCGGAGCAGAGCTGGTGGGTGAAGGTCTGGGGCGACGGCAGCATCCGCCTCCAGAACCAGGCCACCGGCCGGTGCATCGACGACAGCTCCCTGGGCTTCCGCACGTGGGCGTGCAACGACACCCCCTACCAGAGCTGGTTCTGATCCCCCTGACCATCCCCTCACGAAGGAGCACACAGGTGCCTGGACCGGCCGTACGACGCGCGGGACGGGGGCTGGCGGTCGCGCTGGCCCTGACCACCGCGACCACCCTGGGCGGACCGGCCCGGGCGGCGGGACCGACGCCGCCCGGCGTGCCGGGACCCCTCGGGCACCCGGCGACCGCCGAGATGTTCTGCGCGATACCGCCCGAGCGGGACATCGCGGTCACCCGCAAGGTGTACGAGGTCGGCCAACGGCGCGGCGTGTCCGACAAGGTGATGCTCGCCGGATTCGAGACCGGCTGGGTGGAGTCCCGCATGAACAACCTGAACTGCGGGGACCGCGACTCGCTCGGCGTCTTCCAGCAGCGGCCCTCCCAGGGCTGGGGCTCGCCCGAGCAGGTCCTCGACGTCGACTACGCGGCGAACAAGTTCTTCGAGGTGGCCCAGCAGATGGAGCCCGGCATGGAGGGAAGCAGCGCCGGCGAGCTGGCCCAGGCCGTCCAGCGCTCCGCCTACCCCGAGCGCTACCCCCAGGCGGAGGGCGCGGCCCGGCAGATGCGGGACGAGGCGTTCCAGCCGTACGGCTCGATCGGGGCGGAGTTCGCCGCCCTGGGCGGCGCGGGCGGCCCCCTCGGGGATCCCGTACGCGCCGAGGAGGACGCCCTGCTGGGCGGGCGCTTCCAGGCGTTCCGCAACGGCATCGTCATCTGGCACCCGGACGCGGCCTTCGCCGTGTACGGGGACATCCTCGCGCGGTTCTGGGCCACCGACGCGGAACGCCAGTGGGGCTTCCCGACGATGGACGAGGCCGACGCGGGCCAGTCGCCGGGCGGCACCCGGGGCCGGTACCAGACCTTCGAGAGGGGCCTCTTCCTCTGGTCCCCGCAGACGGGCGCCCACGTGGTGCACGGGGCGATCCACGATGCCTTCCGCACGGGCGGCAACGAGCGCGTCTTCGGCTACCCGGTGACCGACGAGACGGACGAGGCGGGCAACGGCAAGGCCCAGAAGTTCCAGAACGCCACGATCCACTGGAACCCGACCAGGGGCACCTGGACCACCGACAACTGACCGGGAGACAGCCATGAGAGCGCCGACCCTTCAGCGTGTGATCGGGGCGATGGCACTGGCCCTGGCCGCCCTCGCGATCTCCTTCTCCTCGCCGCAGGCCGCCGACGCGGCCCCGCGCGGCGGGTCCATCGGGCGGGGCGAGATGATGGACCGGGCCTGGTCGTGGATCGCCGAGCAGGTGCCGTACAGCCAGAGCGGCTGTCACGAGAACCAGTTCGGCTGCTACCGGCCGGACTGCTCGGGCTACGTGTCGATGGCCTGGCGCCTGGACTCGTCCCTGACCACCTGGACCCTGTGGAACGTCACCTCCGACCTTCCCATGAACGAACTCCAGCCCGGAGACGCCCTGTTGCGCGACTCCGGTGGCACCGACCACGTCGCCCTCTTCGTCCGCTGGGCCGACGAGGCCCACACGCGGCCGGTGGTGCGCGAGACGTACGACTTCGGCCACGTTCCCGAGGAACGCGTGTGGAACGACGGGCTCCGGGGATTCACCCCGCGCCGGTACAACCAGCTGGACGACCTGATGCCGTACGGCTCCATCGGGGCGAAGTTCGCCGCCCTCGGCGGCGCGGGCGGCCCCCTCGGGGAACCCGTCGCCGGTGAACGCGATTCCATGCTGGGCGGGCGCTTCCAGGCGTTCCGCAACGGCATCGTCATCTGGCACCCGGACGCCGCGTTCGCCGTGTACGGGGACATCCTCGCGCGCTTCTGGGCGACCGACGCGGAACGCCGCTGGGGCTTCCCGACGACGGACGAGGCGGAGGCCGGCCAGTCGCCGGGCGGCAGCCGGGGCCGCTACCAGTTCTTCGAGAAGGCGCTGTTCCTGTGGTCCGCGCAGACCGGAGCGCACCCGGTCCAGGGCGCGATCTACGAGGCCTTCCGCACGGGCGGCAACGAGCGGGCCTTCGGCTACCCGGTGACGGACGAGACGGACGAGGCGGGCAACGGCAAGGCCCAGAAGTTCCAGAACGCCACGATCCACTGGAACCCGACCAGGGGCACGTGGACCACCAACGACTGATGGAGGATTTCGTGAACGAGCAGCGCCCCACCCGCAGGAGCGTCCTGCGGACCGTCGGTGGACTCTCCGCCGCCGTGGCCCTCGGCGCCGGAGGCGTCCTCGCCTCCGCCACGGCGGCCGGCGCCGTCGGCGACGCCGCCGGGCTCCACATCGTCGACCGCGGCGAGGCCGACCCCCGCATGTGGTACTACCGCTTCGCCACCAACGAGATCGGCTGGCAGCCCGCCGTCAACGTCCTGCTGCCCGACGACTACCACACCAGCGGCCGCACCTACCCCGTCCTCTACCTCCTCCACGGCGGCCTCCAGGACTTCATCACCTTCGACGTCGCCGGAGTCCGTGCCTGGACCGCGGGCAAGCCGATCATCGTGGTGATGCCCGACGGCGGCCAGGCGGGCTGGTACTCCAACCCCGTCAGCACCTTCGTCGGCCCCCGCAACTGGGAGAGCTTCCACATCAACCAGCTGATCCCCTGGGTGGACCAGAACTTCCGCACGTTCGCCGAGTACGACGGCCGCGCCGTCTCCGGGTTCTCGATGGGCGGCTTCGGCGCGCTGAAGTACGCGGCCAAGTACTGGGGCCACTTCGCCTCGGTCAGCTCCCACTCCGGCCCGGCCAGCGTGCGCCGCGACGGCGGCGCGGTGGTCCACTGGGCCAACGTGTCCGCCGCGGTCAAGGACCTCGCGGGCGGCACGATCTACGGCGCACCCTGGGACCAGGCACGCGTCACCGCCGACAACCCCATGGAGCGGCTGGAGAGCTACCGCAACAAGCGGATCTTCCTGGTCGCCGGCACCAGCCCCGACCGCACCAATGCCTTCGACACCTTCAACGAGACCCAGGTACTGGCCGGACAGAGGGAGTTCCGGGAGGCCCTCGGCCGCGCCGGCATCCCGCACGAGTGGTACGAGGAGCCGGGCGGCCACATCATCCGCGACTACCTGATGATCCGCGACATCGACGGCATGATCGACCGTCTCCGCAGGGCGTAACTCCCCACCCGGCGCCCCGGGGGCCCCGCGCGGCGGGAGCCCCCGGGCCCGGTCGCCCCGGTCCACCCCTTCGCCGGAAGGCGGACCGGGGCGCGCCGCCGGTCAGCCGGTCAGGGCACCGGCCCGGGCCCCGGCCCGCACGGGGGGTGCGAGCCGGCCCGAGCGGTGGAGTCCGTAGACCGCCGCGGAGCAGCCGAGGCCGAGCGCGAACAGCGCCAGCCAGGGGAGCGCGGACATCCCGGCCGACCGGGCCGCGTCCAGCGCGGCGCCCGTGAGCAGGTTGCCGAGCGCGATGCCCACCCCGCAGACCGTGTTGTACAGGCCGTAGTGGGTGGCGACGAGCCGGTCCCCGCAGAGCCGGACGATGGTGTCCATCTCGAAGGGGTACGCCACCATCGTCCCCACCGCCAGCAGCAGGGCGGACAGGGCCGGCGGCCCGGCGGCCAGCAGCCGCGCGAGCGCCCCCGACCCCACCGCCGGGAGCGCGGTGGCGGCCAGTAGGGGCAGGAACGCCGTCCCCATGGTCAGCAGCCCCCAGGTCAGCGCCCGGCCCGGCGCCATCCGCGCCTTGCACCAGGCGGTGACCTTCGTCTGGAACAGGATCGTGCTCAGCCCCGAGACCGCGAACAGCAGCGCCACCGCGGCCGTGCCGAACGCGCCTTCGCCGCCGAGTCGCCGGACCTCCAGCGGCAGTGCCATGTAGACCTGGAAGGTCATCACGTAGGAACCGATCATGGCCACCGAGAACAGCAGGAACGGCCGGTTGCCCAGGATCCGGCGCCACTGCGCGAGCACGCCCTCGCGCGGTCCGGCCCTCCTGTCCTCGGCGTCGTTGCCCCGCCGGTCGGGCAGCGCCCGGATCTGTACGACGCTCAGCAGGGCGAAGATGCCCGCCGCGGCCAGGCAGGTGACGCGGAAGTCCACGCCCGTCAGCACCATGCCGACCAGCGGCCCCAGCAGGATGCCCGCCTGGTAGAAGACGTTGAACAGCGCGAACGCCTCGACGCGGCGCTCACCCGCGTCGGCCGCCAGGTACGCCCGGGTGGCCGGGTTGAACAGGGCCCCGGCCAGGCCCGTCGCCGCGGAGGCGGCGAGCAGCGCGGGCACGGAGTCGACCAGTCCGAGGGTCGCGAAGCCGGCGATGCGCAGCACCAGCCCGGCGATGATCATCGGCTTGTAGCCGAGGCGGTCGGCGAGCGTGCCGCCCACGAGGAACATGCCCTGCTGGCTGAAGTTGCGCACTCCGAGGATCAGTCCGACCGTCCAGCCGGCGAGCCCGAGCGGGCCGGCCAGGTGCGTGGCGAGGTAGGGCATGAGCATGTAGAAACCGAGGTTGATGGTGAACTGGTTGACCATCAACAGCTGGACGCTGCGCTCGTACGAACGCACCTGCGCGAGGGTGCTCCTCATCGGGTCCGCCCCTCCGCCCCGTGCAGCGTGAGCGGATCCACCACACTGGCGCAGCGGGTCCAGCGCGTGATCTCCTTCTCGTCCGGGCTGGCGATCACGTCGGGTTCGCCGGCCGGCGGCGAGTCCAGCAGGCCGTGCGCGGCGCAGTAGTCGTCGTCGTACACGGTGCCGAGGTAACGCTGCGGCCCGTCGGGGAACACCGCCGCGATCCGGGCCTCCTCCGGGAGGGTGCGGGCCAGCCAGCCGGCGACCAGGGCGACGGCGCCGACGCTCCAGCCGCCGGCCGCGTAGTGGGAGGCGGCGAGCTGACGGCAGGCCCACACGGCCTCCGCCGGGGCGACCCAGTGGACCTCGGAGAACTGCTCGTAGGCGACGTTCCTGGGGTAGATGCTCGACCCCAGGCCGCGCATCAGCCGGGTCCGGGCGGGCTGCCCGAAGATGGTGGAGCCCACGGTGTCCACGCCCACCAGCGTCAGGTCGGGGTAGAGCTGCCGCAGGACGCGCGAGACGCCCGCGGAGTGCCCTCCGGTGCCCACACTGCACACCAGGACGTCGATGTGGCCCAGCTCGCGGGCCAGTTCGAGCGCGAGCGGGGTGTACGCCGTGGTGTTGTCGGGGTTGTTGTACTGGTCCGGGCACCACGAGCCGGGGTGACGTCCCATCAGCTCGCTCACGCGGTCCCGGCGGGCCTGCTGCCAGCCGCCGGTGGGGTGCGGTTCGCGGACGACGTCGACCCGGGCCCCGTACGCCGTCAGCAGCCGGGTCATCGACGGCTCCAGGCCGGGGTCGGTGACGAGGGTGACGGGGTGCCCGTAGACCATTCCGGCGAGCGCCAGGCCGAGGCCCAGGGTGCCGCTGGTGGACTCGATGATCCGGGCTCCCGGCAGCAGCTCCCCGCGGGCGCGGGCGCGCTCGACCATGTGCAGGCCGGGGCGGTCCTTGATGCCCCCGGGGTTGAAGCCCTCCAGCTTCGCCCAGAAGCCGCGCCCCTGCGGGGCGAGGGGCTGTGACACGCGCAGCAGGGGGGTGTTGCCGACCAGCCCGGACAGGCCGGCGCGGGCGGGATGGGCGGGTTGGGACACGTCGGTGGCCGAAGAATGCATTGTTCCGCTCTCGTTCGATGATGCTTCGGGTGGTCGCTCATGGGGATGCCGACCTCGGCCGGGGCGGGGCCCGGCCGTTGGGCATGCGTCAGCCGTTGCGAAGGGAACTACGGGAGCGGACTAGAGCCGCCATCGACAGACAGTGGTCAGGACGGAGCGGCCGGAACGGGCCCGCGGAGCGCCCGCGGACCGGGTCGGCGCGGTCGGCCCGGCACGGGTTCCGCCGCCCCGGCCCGGGAGGCCGCGCGCCGCCTGCCCGCCGCCGTCACGCGCCGGCCCCGGAGCCGTACGGGCCGTGCCCGGGACGGCGGCGCAGGAGGAGCCGTGCTCCGGATGCGGATGCGGCCGTCCTTCAGGCGCGGTCGGCCCGGACTGCGGCGCGGCTCCAGCGGCCCACGACCCGGCGGAGACGGCCTCGTGCCGGGGGCCGCCGGGAGCCCCGGCGCCGTCGAGGAGGTGGGGGAAGCAGACGAGGGCCGCGAGGAGCAGGACGGCGGGCACCGCGCCGAGTACGGCGGATGCCCACGGCGGGTTCGGACGGGCCGGGGGTACGCGGGGACGGCGTGACACTGTTCCTCCGTGCGGCGGGCACCCCGCCCCGGTACGGGCGGGGGCGGCGGCGGATCGCGGGGACGGGCCGGGGCCGGTCGTATATGGACTGGCTACGGACCGGGGACGGACCGGCGACGGGCAGGGGACGGCCGGGTACGGGCCGGGGCCACGGCGCTCCCCGCGGGGAGCGCGTGGGCCGGCCGGATACGGCTGCCGGGGCGCGCGGTCGGGGCCGCGCGCGGGTCGCCGTAGGGAAGGCCGCGGTGTCTACACCCTCAGGACCGGCGGCGCCGCCGTACGGGCCGGGGCGGATCCGGACGCGCCGGCCGGGTCGTACCCGGGCAGACCCCTGCGGACCTCGGGGGCGCACCGGGCGACGGCCGCCGACGGGGCGGCCGGGGCGGCCACCACCGAACCCTGCCGGGGCGGCACGGGCGCGCACTCGTCAGCCGGGTGGGCGGGTCCGTGGCCGTCGGCGGGGGAGGCCTGCGACACGGAGGCGGCCGCGGCCGGGTGGGCGGCGGCGCCGGGCGCGTGGGCGCCGTGCGTGCAGATCAGGCCGAGCAGCAGCAGGGCCAGCCCGAGCAGGGGCAGCAGACCCGCCGACCGGCGGGCCGGCGGCAGGTGCTGCGCACGGGCTGTGACCACACCGTGATCTTAGCGTCTCCGGAGCGTGATGACCGGTCGTCAATCGGACGAACCGTGGCCGAAGGTGCACCCCGGGGGCCCGTATGGCGGATCTGCGGGCGCTTGCCGGGGCGCCGGCGCCCGGAGCGGATAGGGATGCCGGGACCGCCCGGGGCGGCCGCGCCCCGCGTGCCCGCCCACCCGTCCGCGCATCCACCTGGAGACCCTGATGACCTGCATCAACCGCCGTGACCTCGCTCTGCTGGCGCTCCGCACCGGCACCGGCGCGGTACTCGTCGCCCACGGGGCGCAGAAACTCTTCGGGTGGTTCGGCGGCGCGGGCCTGACCGGGACGGCGGCCGCGATGGAACGCATGGGCTTCCGGCCGGGCCGGCAGAGCGCGATCGCCGCGGGCCTGGGGGAGGCGGGCGGCGGGGCGCTGCTGATGCTGGGGCTGGCCACCCCGGCCGCCGGGGCCGCCGCGGCCGGGGCCATGGCGGGAGCGGTGTCCGTGCACGCCCCGGCCGGCTTCTTCAACCAGGGCGGCGGATTCGAGTACCCGGCCTTCCTCGGGTTCACGGCGGCGGCCGTCGGCCTCGCCGGACCGGGCCGCTACTCCGTCGACCACGCGACCGGCCACCACTTCGACCAGCCGTGGACGGTGGCGCTGGCCTTCGGGGCCAGCGCCCTCGCCGCCGCCGCGGTGGTGACCGGCCGGGCCCGGGCGCTGGCGCGGGCGGAGGCGGAGTCGGAGACCGACGGGCAGGAATGAACGGCCCTGCCCGGCCCTGCGCCCGTTCGGCTCCGCACCCGCCCCGCGCCCGGCCCTGAGCCGGCGGGCCGCCGTCCGCTACCGGTCCTGAGACAGCTCGTAGAGCTCCCGGAACGTGCCGCCCTCGACGGCCAGCAGCTGCTCGAAACTGCCCTGTTCCTTGATCCGGCCGCCGTCGAGGACGATGATGCGGTCCGCCAGGCGGCAGTTCTCCATGCGGTGGGTGACGATCACCGTGATCCGTTCGTCCTTGGTCTCCCGCAGGCCCGAGAACACCCTGTGCTCGCCGCGCGGATCCATCGCGGAGGTCGGCTCGTCCATGACCAGCAGCGCCGGGCCCCGGTGGAAGGCCCGCCCGCAGGCCAGGCGCTGCCACTGGCCGCCGGACGGCTCGTGACCGCCCCACAGCGAGCGGGCCGGCAGGGTGTCGAGGCCCTGCGGGAAGCCGGCGACGACCTCCTTCATGCCGACGGCCCCCAGCGCCTCCCGGACCGCCTCCTCAGCGCGCGGACCCGGCTGGCCGAGGGTGATGTTCTCGCGGGCGGAGAAGGGCCAGTGCCCGTAGGGCTGGGTGACGAGCCCGACGTGGGTCCAGGCCGAGCGCTGGTCCGCGTCGGAGGTCGGCACCCCGTCCCAGGACACGGTTCCCGCCGTCGGGGCCGTCAGCGCCGTCAGCAGCCGGACCAGCGTGGACTTCGGCTCCGTTCTCCCCGACGACGGCGCGACCTCGCCCCGGTTCAGGGTCAGCGACACCGGGCCGAGCGCGGGGGTGTCCTTGCCGGGGTAGGTGTACCCGGCCTCCTCCAGCCGGATCTTCTCGGGAGCCTCCATGGCCTGGGGGCCGCGCGGCCCCGAACGTTCGGCCGCCTGCGCGATGAAGGCGGTGTAGTCCCCGAGGTAGAGGGCGTGCTGGAACACCGCCGCCCCGTACACGACCAGCGAGGACAGCGCGGCCGTTGGAGGTCCGCATCGCGACGATGGCCGTACCGGCGGCGCCCAGCGCCATGTACCCGCCGACCACGAGCCCGCCCAGCGACAGCCACGTCAGGGCGGTGAACAGCCCGGAGGCGCAGGCGGCGACGAGGTACACCACGAGGTAGCGGGGGGCCGAGCCGGTCATCCTGGAGTCGATGCGCTCGCAGACCGCCGCGTACCAGTGGTGGGCGTACGCCCGCATGCTGTTGCCGCGCAGCTCGTCCGCGAGTTTGGGCGTGGTCAGGTGCCAGCGCATCATGTGGCGGATGTTGCGGGAGGCGATCGTCTCGTTGTACAGGGCGTGGTCGAGCCGGGCGGCGTGTACGGAGCCCAACCCGCGCGGGACCACGGACAGCAGCAGGAGCGGCAGCAGCACCGGGTGGACCACGGACAGCACGGAGGCCACGGCGAGCAGGTCGATCAGACCGCCGGTGAACCCGAGGGCGTCCTGGAGCAGCATCGAGGAACGGGCCGAACCGGTCTCGGCGGCCTCGGAACGCTCGGAGAAGTCCGGGGCGTCGTAGCAGTCGAGGTCCACGTCCATGTGGGCGTCGACCATGGCCAGGTCGGCGATCGTGGACATGCCGGGGGTCAGCCGGCGCGCCGCGCTCCCGGCGGCGATGGAGGACAGGGCCCCGAGCGCGGTCATCGCGGCGGCGGCCGCCGGCGGCCAGGACGCCGCCGAGACGCGCTGCTCCACGGTGCCACCGGTCAGCAGGGGGCCCATGGCCTTCGAGACGGCGGCCAGGGCGGCGGCCGTGCAGAGCCCGCCGAGGACCTGGGCGCAGACCAGCCATACGAAGGCCGTCCGGTTCACCGCCCACGCCAGCCGGGCGGTGTGGGTGAGGGGGGCCGGGACGCGCCGGGCCATCTGGGCGAGCGAGAGCCGCTCCATGGCCTTGCTGTGCCGGCCCCACCGGAACGTGAACTCCGGCGGGACGGCGGGACGGGCGCGGCGGGTGCGGCGGCGGCCACGGCCTGCTTCCCGGGCCGGTGCTGCTTCTCGGACATGCCGGTTCTCCTTCGACTCGCCTACGGGCAGGGCCAGTTCGGCCCGGATTCCGGCACGGCGAAGCTGCCCTCCCCTCGTCGGTGGGGGAGGGCCGGCGCGGGGTCCGGGGGAGCTGGAGGAGCGAGTACACAGCAGCCCCGAGGACGGAGCAACGCGATCTGGCCGACCTGCCGGCGGCCCCGGCCCCGGCCCGCGAACGCCTCCCGTCGGGCCCCGGCCCCGGCCCCGGGCTCCCGGCACGGGCAGAACGGCCGGAACCGGTCGGTGGCACGGCCCGGCGTACGGAAACCGCTTGCGGGGGACCCGGGTTGACGCGGCCCCGGGCCGACGCGGCCCGCGGCGGACCCCGCGCGGCCCCCGCGTGGACCCCGTGCGGGGGCCCACCGCACCGCTCAGGGCATGAGCTCCCGCGTGTCGAGCGGGACGTGCCACGCGTTGCGCCGGTGCAGGGAGTCCAGCTGGGCCTGGAGCGGGTTCGGCGGCACGGCCAGGACGGGGCAGGGGGCGTGGGCCAGGCAGTAGCGGCCCACCGAGGGCCGCAGGGCGCCGAGCAGCCGCCCCCGGGTGCCGGCGCCGACCACGAGCAGGTCGTCCCCGTCCCGGGCGGCGTCGACCAGGGCGGCCCCCGGGGCGCCCCGCACCGCCTGCCCGGCCAGGGCGACCCCCGGGCCCGCGGCTCCGAAGGCCCCGTCGAGGACCTCCCGCAGCCGCTTCACCGCGGCCGCCCGGCACTCGGCGTACACGAGGGAGCCGCCGCAGGACGTACGGGACCCCGGACCCCCGCCCGGCGCCTGCCAGGCCAGCACCACCCACAGCTCCGCCCCGCGCCACCGCGCCTCCGCGGCGGCCCGGTGCAGGGCCGTCAGGCTTCCGCTGCTTCCGCTCACACCCGCCACCACGCGTCGCCGCACCGCAGGTCCCTCCCCTGTCGCCCTCGCCCGTGCTCCCGCGGCGCAGCGCCGCGCCGGAGCCCCTCTCCATTCAACGGCGCCCGGCGCGGCCCGTCCGTCAGCGATCCGTATGAACCCGGGGCGCGGGCGTCAAGGCTGCGTCAGGGGCGGGGGAACGCACCCGTCGGCACCCCGCCCCGTCCTCACGGTCCGGGCGGGGGAGCCACGGGCAGGCGGACGACCAGGCGCGCCCCGCCGGGGGAGTCTGCGGCCGTCAGGGTGCCGCCGTGGTGGGAGGTCAGGTCGCGGGCGATGGCCAGGCCGAGGCCGGCGCCGCCGTGGTCGCGGCTGCGGGCGTCGTCGAGCCGGGTGAAGCGTTCGAAGATCCGCTCCCGGTCCTCCGGCGCGATGCCGGGCCCGTCGTCGGCCACCTCCAGGACGGCGGCCCGCGCCCGGGGGCCGCCGACGGTGCGCAGCGTGAGGTCGACCCGTCCGGCGGCGAACCGCTGCGCGTTGTCGAGGAGGTTGGTGACCACCCGGGCGAGCCACAGCCCGCTGCCCTCCACCACCACGTCCGCCGCCAGCGACACCCGGACGGGGACCCGGTCGCCCAGCCGCGCGTCCACCGCGTCGCGCACCACCTCGCCGAGGTCCAGGCGCTGCGCGGGCACCGGCTGGGCGGCGTCGATCCGGGCCAGCAGCAGGAGGTCCGAGGCCAGCTGCTGGAGCCGTTCGACGTCCTCCAGCGCCCCGCCGATCAGCTCCGGCCACAGCTCCTGGTCCCGGACGGCCAGGGCCACCTCCAGTTGGGTGCGCAGCACGGTGATCGGGCTCCGCAGCTCGTGCGAGGCGTCCGCGATGAAGCGCCGCTGGCGGATGCCGGAGGACTCCAGCCGGTCGAGGGTGAGGTTCATCGTCTCGGCCAGCCGGGCCACCTCGTCGCGGGTCGGCGGCACCGGCACCCGCCGGTGCAGGTCGCGGTCGCCGATCTCGGCGACCTCCGCCCGGATCGCCTCGACGGGCCGCAGGGCGCGCCCGGTGACCCGCCAGGTCACGAAACCCACGGTGGCCAGCAGCAGCGGCCCGCCCACCACGAGGGCGGCGGTGGTGGTGTCGTCGGCGGCGTCCACGTCACGCAGGGAGGTCCCCACGAACACGGCGACCAGCCCCTGGGGCGTCTGCGTGGTCACCTGGACCACCCGCTGGCGGTGCTCGCCACCGAGCGGGCGGACCCGCCAGGTGTGGAAGGACTTGCCGGGACGCAGCGGTGCGACGGGGGCGAGCGCGGGGAGCCCGGCCAGGTTCGGGGTGGAGCGCAGCACCCGGCCGCGGGCGTTCACCACCTGGACGAAGTCCGCCCCCAGGCCGGCGGGCCGCATCCGGTCGAGGTCCCCGGCCGCCGCGAGCCCGGCGACGGTCTCCGCCTGCTGGGCGGCGTCCCGCTCGGCGTTGCGCAGCAGGTCGGCCCTCAGGAGCCCGAGCAGCGCGAAGGAGGCCACGGCCAGGGCCACGGCCACCACCACGACGGCGCCCGCGGTCGCCCGGGCGCGTACGGTCGTGGGCCGGAGCCGTCCCGGGCGCCACGACGGGATCCACCGCGGCAGCCGTGCCACGGGGCCGCTCAGCCGGCGCAGGGCCGAGGCCAGGGCATCAGCCACCGTCGACCGCCAGTCGGTAGCCCGCGCCGCGCACGGTCTCCAGCGCGGTGCGGCCGAAGGGCGCGTCGATCTTCCGGCGCACCGCGCTCACGTGAACCTCGACCACGTTCGGATCCCCGTCGAAGGCGCTGTCCCAGACCTGCTCCAGGATCTCCCGTTTGGGCACCACCTCGCCCGGCCGCCGGGCCAGGTACTCCAGGACCGCGAACTCCCGGGCGGTCAGTCGTATCTCCGTGCCGCCCCGGGCGCAGAAGTGCCGTGCGGGGTCGAGCGTCAGGTCGCCGAAGGTCATGGTCCGCGGGCCGCGGCGGCCCGTACGCCGGCCCAGGGCGCGGAGCCGGGCGACGAGCACGAGGTAGGAGAAGGGCTTGGACAGGAAGTCGTCGGCGCCGGTGTCCAGCGCCTCGGCCTCGTCGTACTCGCCGTCCTTCGCCGTGAGCATCAGGATCCCGGCCTCGTGGCCCGCGGCGCGCAACCGTGAGCAGACCCGGTAGCCGTTGAGGCCGGGCAGCATGATGTCGAGGACGATGAGGTCGTAATCGTGCTCGGAGGCCATCCACAGCCCCTGGAGCCCGTCGTGGGCCACGTCCACCGAGAACCCCTCCGACCGGAGCCCGCGCTGCAGGGCCAGGGCCAGCCGTCGTTCGTCCTCCACCACCAGTACGCGCATGGGAACAGGGTCTCAGGCGCCCCGGGCGGGTGGCTGAAGAGGTCTTCAGGTGGCTTCAGGTGGGCTTCAGCAAGCGCTCCGCATGCTCGGGGCCGAGCCGGGTGCGGTGCCCGGGTGCATGAGGAGTGCCGGTATGTCTGAGTTCTACCCGCCGTCGGAACCGTCGGAGCAGTCCGGGCAGCCCGAGCCCGCCCAGGAGGGCAAGCCCGGCGGGCGCAAGCGCCTGGCCCGGGTGCTGCCCCGGGGCAAGGGTGCGCGCTGGGCGGCCGCGGGTGTGGCCGCCGTGGCGATCGTGGGCGGCGGGGCGGCGGCGGTCGCCGTGGCCGACCACCACGAGCGGGCGGGCAAGGGCCACCGCGTCGAGTGGGCCGAGGGAGGTCACGAAGGCGGGCGCGGGCACGGCCGCGAGGGCGGCCCCGGCCGCGCCCACGAGGGCAAGGGCGAGCGCAAGGCCCACCAGCAGGGCGCTCCGAAGGTGCGCGAGGGCGCCGGCGTGCCCGGTGTCGCCCCGAAGCGGGCCGCCGCGCCCGCTCCGCTGCCCTCCCTGCCGATCGGGCAGGCCGCCGAGAAGGCTGCCGGCGCGGTCGGCGGCGGCAAGGTCGAGGCCCTGCGCCCGGTGGCCCAGGAGGGCGGCGGCAGCGCCTGGCTGGCGGTGGTCCTCGGCCCGGACGGCGTCCGGCACGCGGTGACCGTCTCGGGCTCCGAGGGCACGGTCAGCGGCAACGTCGTCATGGACGGCCGCCGGGCCCAGTAGGCCGGCTCCCCGCCCGCCACGGGCGGCCGTGTCGTGCCCGCCCTGCCCGCCCCGCGCGCTGCGCGCAGAATGAAGGGGACGTTCTCCGCCCCGGCGCGGGGCGGACGGCAGAGGAGGCCGCCGGTGCTGCCGTCGGATCAGCCGGGGGAGGCATGGGCACACGGCCCGATCCTGTCCGAACCGGGATCGCTGCTGGAGCACGTGGCCGTGGCCGTCTTCGGCATGGACGGCGAGGGCCGGGTCTGTTACTGGGGCCCCGGCGCAGAGGACCTCTTCGGCCACGCGGCCGCCGACATCCTCACCCGTCCCGCCGCACTCCTCTTTCCCCCCGTCGGCCCGGATGCGGCGCCGGCCGGCGCCGCATCCGACGGCTCCGACCCCGATCCCGCAGGCTCCGACCCCGCCCCCGCAGGCTCCGACCCCGCCCCAGGCCCGGCCGAACGCCTCGCCGAACGCGGCCGTACCCTCGGGTACTGGCGCGTGCGGCTGCCGGTCCTGCACCGGGACGGCTCCGTCTTCGACTGCGGGTTCCGCGTCTTCCCGGTGACCGGAACCGCCGGCGGCTCCGTGATCATGGGCCTGGTCAGCAGGAGCGACGAGCTCGACCGCGTCAAGGCGAACCTCGCCTTCCTCGACGCCCTCTTCGAGACCTGCCCCATCGGCCTGGTCATGCTCGACGAGGACCTGCGCTACGTCCACGTCAACCAGGCTCTGGCCGACATGGACGGGATCCCCGCCCGGGACCACCTCGGCCGCGCCGCCACCGAGATCATGAGCACCTCCGACGGCGGCGAGTTCGACCGCATGCTGCGCGCCGTCGCCGACGGGGGCAGCCCGCTGGTCGACACCCTGGTCGGACTGCGCACCCCGGGCCACCCCGACCGCGACCAGGTGCGTTCGTTCAGCCTCTTCCCGCTCAGCCGCGCGGTCGGCACCCGTTCCGGGGTGGGCGGACTGGTCGTGGACGTCACCGACCGGGAACGGGCGCTCCTGGAGGCGACGGCCGCCCGCAGGCGCCTCGACCTGCTGGACCGGGCGGCCGCCCGGATCGGCACCACCCTCGACGTGGGCACCACCGCCCGGGAACTGGTCGACGTCGCCGTCCCGGAGTTCTGTGACGGCTCGGTCGTCGAACTGGTGGAGTGGATGGACCCCACCGAGGCCTTCGATCCGCGGCTGCCCCTCTTCACCCGCCGGATCGCCGCACGGGCGACACTGTCGCCGCCCGCAGTCGAACAGCTCGCGGGCCTCGAACACGTGAAGTACCCGCCGGGCTCCAGCGTCCACCGGATGTTCGCCACCGGCCGCCCGCTCCACGTCCCCGTGGACGAGGACTTCACCGCCCGTACCATCGCGCACCCCGAGCGCGCCCGGGTGATCCTCGACAGCGGCCTGGTGAGCCTCCTGATCGCCCCGCTCGTCGCCCGCGGCACCGTCCAGGGCATCGCGATGTTCGGCCGGTCCGCCGACCGCCCCGCCTTCACCGAGCAGGACCTCAGCCTGGCCGGCGAACTCGCCTCCCGCGCCGCCCTGTGCCTGGACAACGCGCGCCTCTACAGCCAGGTCCAGGACATCGCCCTGACCCTGCAGCGCGCCCTGCTGCCCGACGCCCTGCAGCCCGGCCCCCACCTCACCGTCGCCCACCGCTACCTGCCCGGCAGCCGGGTCACCGAGGTCGGCGGCGACTGGTACGACGTGATCGGCCTGCCCGGCGACCGGGTCGCCCTCGTCGTCGGTGACGTCATGGGGCACGGCGTCCCGGCCGCCGCGTCGATGGGACGGCTGCGCATCACCGCGGAGGCGCTGGCCCGGCACGGCCCGGAGCCGCACGACCTGCTCACCGAACTCGACCTCTGCGCACGGGAGTCCGGCATCGAGCTGGCCACCTGCCTCTACGTGGCCTACGACCCCCACACCGGCGACGCCCGGATTTCCGGAGCCGGTCACCCCCCGCTCCTGGTGCGCCACCCGGACGGGACCGTGGAGACCCTCGCCGGCGCCATGGGCGTCCCCCTCGGGGTCGGCGGCGTCCCCTTCCGGACCTTGCGGACCCACCTTCCCGACGGCGCCGTCCTCGCCCTGTACACCGACGGTCTGATCGAGGTGCGCGGCCGGGACATCGACGCCGGACTGGCCGCGCTGCGCGCCGAACTGAGCCGCGCGGAAGGCTCGTTGGAGGAGACGGCGGACCGGATCCTGACGGCCCTGCTGCCCGCCGCGCCGACCGATGACACGGTCCTCGTCCTCGCCCGGATCCACGGGGCCCCCCGCCCCCGACCGACTGAAGTCAAGAAATCTTGACATGATGTCCGGGGTCCTTGGCACTCCCCATGTCTGGTCTTCTTGACATGGAGCGAGGGGGTCCGCCATGGCCGTCGAAGAGAGACGCTCGTGGATCATGCTGGTGGTCGCGGTGGTGTCGTACGCCGCGTACCTGTGTGCCGTGCTGTCCTGGCCCGAGGGCGTGCCGCTGGAGCAGGCCCCCTACGCCGCCGCCCTGCTGTGGTCGGTCGGGCTGTCGATCGTCGTCACGATCGCCGCCGGCATCGCCGTGGCCGTCGCCTCCGGCGAGGAGGGCAGGATCAAGGACCAGCGGGACCGGGAGATCCACCGCTTCGGCGAGTACGTCGGGCTGTCCTTCGTGGTGATGGGCGCCCTGACCGCACTGGGCCTGGCCATGGCCGAAGTGAAGCCCTTCTGGATCGCCAACGCCATCTACCTGTCCTTCGTCCTCTCCTCGGTCCTCGGCTCCACCGTCAAGCTCGTCTCCTACCGCCTCGGCTTCCACCCGTGGTGAGGCCGACCCGGGTCACCAACACCATCCGGGCGCAGCGCTTCGCCCACGGCGAGATGACCCAGGCCGAACTCGCCCGCCGGATCGGCGTCAGCCGCCAGACCGTGATCGCCATCGAACAGGGCCGCTACTCGCCCACGCTGGACATGGCCTTCCAGATCGCCGCGGTTTTCGGAGTCCCGCTCGACCAGGTGTTCCAGTACGCCACCACCCCCCGGTCAGAGGGAGACGCGCCATGAGAGCAGTGGTCCAGGACGTCTCCGGACCGCCCGAGGTCCTGCGCGTCGAAGAGGCCGAACGGCCCGTCCCCGGCCCCGGCGAGGTCCTCCTGAAGGTCCACGCCGCCGGGGTCGACCAGGGCGTCTGGCACCTCATGACGGGCCGCCCCTACCTGCTGCGCGCCCTGGGGTTCGGGCTGCGGGCCCCCAAGGTCCGCACACCCGGCCAGGACGCCGCGGGCCGGGTGGCGGAGGTGGGCCCCGGAGTGAGCGGACTGCGCCCCGGCGACGAGGTCTACGGGACGTGCTCGGGCGCCTTCGCCGAGTACGCCCTCGCCCGCGCCGACCGGATGGCACCGCGCCCGGCCCGCCTCACCGCCGAACAGGCCGCGGCCGTGCCCGTCTCCGCCTGCGCCGCCCTGCTGGCCGTGCGCGACCGCGGCCGGCTGGTGCCCGGCCAGAGCGTGCTCGTCCTCGGGGCGGCGGGCGGCGTCGGATCGTACGCCGTCCAGCCGGCCAGGGCCCTCGGCGCGGGCCGCGTCACCGGGGTGTGCGGCCCCGCCGAGGCGGACCTGGTCCGCTCCCTCGGAGCCGACGAGGTCCTCATCTACACCCGCGAGGACCCCACCGACGGCGGCCGGCACTACGACCTCATCGTGGACACCGGCGGCAACCGGCCCCTCAGCCGGCTGCGCCGGGCCCTCACCCCGCGCGGGACCCTCGTGATCGTCGGCGGTGAGGGCGGGGGGCGCTGGATCGGCGGCTTCGACCGGCTGCTGCGCGCCCAGTTGCTGTCCCCGTTCGTCCGCCGGCGCCTGTGCGGACTGGGCGCCGTCCCCCGCGCCGCCGAACTCGCCACCCTGGCCGGGCTGATCGACTCCGGCGCCGTGACCCCGGCCGTGGACCGCTCCTACCCCCTGGCCGAGGTCCCCGAGGCGATCCGCCGGCTGCGCTCCGGGGCCGCGCGCGGGAAGCTGGTCATCCGGATGTGAGCGTCCGGGCGGCGCGGCCGCGCGGGGCCGGACCTCAGCGGGCCGCGGTGAGCGCGGCCCCGTCCACGGCGTAGGGGGCGAAGCCGGAGTTGTTCTTGCAGCCGAGTTCCTCGAAGGTGCTGACCTTGGTCTGCGGGTCGGTGTGAGTCAGCCGGAACTTGCAGGCCCCCTTGATGTAGCGGCCCTTGACCCCGCCGGGGAAGTCCACCTCCTTGTTCCAGAGGTAGGGCGAGTTGTAGTTGTTGAGGCGGGCGGTGGCGTTCACGTCGATGCCGCCGGGCGCGTAGATCTCGTAGACCCAGCCGGTCTTCCCGCTGCCGTAGGTGGCGAACTTCTGGGCCACCCACTTCTCACAACTGGTGCTGAGGTGCGCGCTGTTCTGGCCACCGCCCTTGACGATGTACTCGGCGAGCGGGGTCACCTGCTCGCCCCGGGGCGTGAATCCGGTCTCGAAGATCTCGTCCACGGTCTCCCGGGTGTCGCCGCGCCACAGGGTGTTGACGTCCGAGCGCCACTGCCACCGCTCGTCCGCCGCGGCGGCGGCGACGGGGCGGGCCAGGGAGGGGTTGGTCGTCGTGCGCCACCAGTCCCAGGCGCGGTACTCGACCGTCGGCCCGCAGGGCGCGGTGAGCGGGTCGTCGTAGACGGCCGCCGCGGTGGCGGGGGAGACGGCGGCGGTGGCCGGGGAGACGGCGGCGGTGGAGGCGAGGGAAGCGAGGGAGACGGCGGCGAGCACCCGCAGAGCGGCCTGCAGCATGGTGAGGACCCATCAGTCGATCAATGTGACGGGCCCCTTTATAGGCGCGGGTGCCGGGCCGGGCCGGGGGCGGTGTGGCGGGTCCACCCACATGGGCGGATCAGTCGTACTGGGGAAAGGATCCGCCGCCCTGCCCCTGCCCCTGCCCCCTGCCCCTGCCCCCTGCCCCTGCCCCCTGCCCCCGCCCCTGCCCCTGCCCCTGCCCCTGGCCTGCGCCTGCCCTGCCCGGCCCTGTCCCCGGCCCGCCGCCCCCGGCCGCGGCTCCCCGGCCCACCGGCGCCGGAGCGGGTCAGGCGCCGCCGGCCCCCGCGGCCTCCGCCTCCAGCAGGCGGGCCGCCATCGCGCGCATCTCGATCTTGCGGATCTTCCCGGTGACGGTCATCGGGAACTCCTCCGCGACGTGGACGTAGCGGGGGATCTTGAAGTGGGCGAGCCGCCCCGCGCAGTACGCGCGCACGGCCTGCGCGGTCAGCGGCTCGGCCCCCTCGCGCATCCGCACCCACGCCATCAGCTCCTCCCCGTACTTCGGGTCGGGCACGCCGATGACCTGGACGTCCAGGACGTCGGGGTGGGCGTGGAGGAACTCCTCGATCTCGCGCGGGTAGAGGTTCTCGCCGCCCCGGATCACCATGTCCTTGATCCGGCCGGTGATGCTCAGGTAGCCGTCCCCGTCCATGACCGCCAGGTCGCCGGTGTGCATCCAGCCCTCCGGGTCGACGGCCTCGGCGGTCTTCTCCGGCTCGCCCCAGTAGCCGAGCATGACCGAGTAGCCACGGGTGCACAGTTCGCCCGGGGTACCGCGGGGGACGGTCCGGCCCGACTGCGGATCGACCACCTTGACCTCCAGGTGCGGGCCGACCCGGCCCACGGTGGACACCCGGCGCTCGACCGAGTCGTCCACCCGGGTCTGCGTGGACACGGGAGAGGTCTCCGTCATGCCGTAACAGATGGAGACCTCGGTCATCCCCATCCGCTCGATGACCTCGTTCATGACCTCCACCGGGCAGGGTGAACCCGCCATGATCCCGGTGCGCAGGCTCGACAGGTCGTACCCGTCGAAGCCGGGGGCGGCCAGCTCGGAGATGAACATGGTGGGGACGCCGTACAGCGAGGTGCAGGCCTCCGCCTCCACCGCGGCCAGGGTCGCCGACGGGTCGAAGGCGGGTGCGGGGATCACCATCGCCGCGCCGTGGCTGGTGCAGGCGAGGTTCCCCATCACCATCCCGAAACAGTGGTAGAAGGGCACCGGGATGCACACCCGGTCCCGCTCGTCGTACCCGCACAGCTCGCCGACGAAGAAGCCGTTGTTGAGGATGTTGTGGTGCGAGAGGGTGGCGCCCTTGGGGAAGCCCGTGGTGCCCGAGGTGTACTGGATGTTGATCGGGTCTTCCGGGGCCAGCGCGGCCCGCGCCCGCGCCAGCGCGTCCGGATCGGCCCCGCGCCCCCGTTCCAGCAGCGCCTCCCACTCGGGCCCGTCGAACAGGACGGTGAACTCCAGCCCCGGGCAGCGCGGCCGGACCTCCTCGATGATCGCCGCGTAGTCGGAGGTCTTGAAGCGCTCCGCCGCGACCAGCAGCCGGATGCCGGACTGGCCGAGTACGTACTCCAGCTCGTGGGAGCGGTACGCCGGGTTGACGGTGACCAGGATCGCCCCGATCTTCGCGGTGGCGTACTGCACCAGCGTCCACTCGGCGCGGTTGGGCGCCCAGATGCCGACCCGGTCGCCCCGGACGATCCCGAGGTCCAGCAGCCCGAGGGCGAGCACGTCCACCTCGGCGGCCAGCTCCGCGTACGTCCACCGGCGGCCGGCGGCCACGTCCACGAGGGCGTCCCGGCCGGGGAAGCGCCGCACAGTCCGGTCGAGGTTGTCCCCGATCGTCTCGCGGAGGAGCGGGACCCCGGAACTCCCGGACGCACGACTCGACGCTACGGACACACGTACCTCCTGCACTCGCTGCGGCGATGACGGCCAACGCGCGCCGCCCATGATCCCCTCCCGGCGGGCCGCAGCACCAGGGGTGCGGGGTGAGCCGGGGGTACGGCGTGGACCTGTAATCGAGCAGGTGTTCGGGTACGGGGGTAGGCTGGAACCATGCACGCACTCCAGGGCTCCCTCTTCGACCAGACCGACGAGATCCGGCTCGGACCGCTCTCGCCGGTGCGGCGGACCGGGCTGGGCGCCGGAGCCTGGGTCGACCGGCTCCCCGGCTGGCTCGCGGGCGCCGACGCCCTCTTCGAACGGCTCGCCGCAGGCGTGCCCTGGCGCGCCGAGCGCCGCCAGATGTACGACCGCCGGGTGGAGGTGCCCCGGCTGCTGGCCTCCTACGGGGCCGGCGAGCCCCTCCCGCACCCCGTGCTCACCGAGGCCCGCGAGGCCCTCGGCCGCCACTACGCGGCCGAACTCGGCGAACCCTTCGTCACCGCCGGACTCTGCCTCTACCGCGACGGCCGCGACAGCGTCGCCTGGCACGGCGACCGCACCGGCCGCTCCGCCACCGAGGACACCATGGTCGCGATCCTCTCCGTCGGAGACCCCCGCGACCTGGTCCTGCGCCCCCGCGACGGCGGCCCCACCCTGCTCCGGCTGCCGCTCGGCCACGGCGACCTCGTCGTGATGGGCGGCTCCTGCCAGCGCACCATGGAACACGCCGTCCCCAAGTCCGCCCGGGCCGTCGGCCCCCGGATCAGCATCCAGTTCCGCACCCGCGGCGTGATGTGAGCGGCGATGGCCGACCGGGCGGTGTGCAGCTGGTGGGCGGGACTCCCGCCCGCCGCGGGCGGCGCGGTCATGGCTCCCGGCATCCTCTCCGTCGGCCTCCAGCTGACCGGCCACACCGGGGCCTCGCTGGCCGCGCTGGCCATCGCAGGCGGGCTGTGGCTCCTGCTCGCCGCCGACTTCGCCATCCGGCTCGCCGCCGACCGCGGCCGCTTCCGCGCCCAGGCCGACACCCCGGCCGCCCTCACCGCCGTCGCCGCCACGACCGTGCTCGGCACCCGCCTCTCCCAGCTCGGACTCCAGGGCGCGGCCACCGCCCTGCTCGTCCTCGCCGCCCTGATCTGGCCCGGCCTCCTCTGTGCCRTCATGCGTCACTGGCACCACCGCATGCCCGGGGCCGCCTTCCTCGTCTGCGTCGCCACCCAGGGACTCGCCGTCCTGTCGGCCGCCCTCGCCGCCGCGTACCGCCTCGACTGGCTGTACCGGGCCGCCCTGGCCTGCTTCTGCCTCGGCGTCCTGCTGTACGTGATCGCCCTGCGCCGCTTCGACTTCCGCGAGGTGCTCGGCGGGGCCGGCGACCACTGGGTGGCGGGCGGCGCCCTGTCCATCACCGCCCTGGCCGGCGCCAAGCTCACCGCCGCCCCCCTGTGGACCGGCGCCCCGCACACGGCGCTGCGCACCGCCACCCTCGTGGCCCTGGCGATCTCCCTGGGCTGGTACGCCGTCCTGCTCGCCGCCGAAGTCCGCAGCCCCCGTACGCACTACGACATCCGCCGCTGGTCCACCGTCTTCCCGCTCGGCATGACGGCCACCGCCTGCCTCTCCGCCGCCGAACCCACCGGCGTGCCCCGGCTGCACCCCCTCGGCGAGGTGCTGCTCTGGATCGCGGTCGCCGCCTGGCTGCTCACCCTCGCGGCCTGGGCGGCGCAACCGCGCTGGCGGAGCCCCGGGCCGCTCAGTAGGGTCCGGGCATGGCCTACACGTTTCAGGTGACCATCGACTCCACCACACCGCACGCGCTCGCCGACTGGTGGGCCGAGGCCCTCGGCTGGGAAGTGGAACCGAGCGACGAGAAGTTCATCCGCGGCCAGATCGAGGCCGGCCACGCCACGGACGAGGACACCACCACCCACCGCGGCACGCTCGTCTGGAAGGCCGGCGCCGGCATCCGCCACCCCGACGGGCTGGACCGCGCCCCCCGGGTGCTCTTCCAGTTCGTACTGGAGCCCAAGACCGTCAAGAACCGCGTCCACCTCGACGTCCGCACCGGCGAGGACGACCCCGAGGCCCTCGTCGAGCGCCTCCTGTCCAAGGGCGCCACCCGCCTCCACGAGGGCCGACAGGGCCCCTTCGCCTGGACCACCCTCGCCGACCCGGAGGGCAACGAACTCTGCGTCTCCCACTAGGCCCCGTCGGCGCGCGTCCGGCCCGGATCAGGGCCCGCTCCGGGTGGGCCGGACTCCACCGCGACGGCGCGGCCCGAAGAGCACATCCGTCACGGCACCGGCCGACGTAGGCTGCGTCCGTGAACGTCATCCTCCTCGGCGCAACCGGAATGATCGGGCGCGGAGTCCTGCGCGAGTGCCTGCGCGACGACTCCGTCACCCGGGTCCTCGCGATCGGCCGCACCCCGCTCGGGGTCACCCACCCCAAACTCCGCGAACACGTCGTACGCGACCCCTCGGACCTCTCCGGCCTCGCCGCCGAACTGCCGGAGTACGACGCCTGCTTCTTCTGCCTGGGCGTCTCCTCCGTCGGCATGAAGGAGGAGGCCTACCGCCGCGTCACCTACGACCTCACCCTCGCCGTGGCCCGCCCCCTCGCCGCCGCCAACACCCGACTGACCTTCGTCTACGTCTCCGGCGAGGGCACCGACAGCACCGAGCGGGGCCGCTCCATGTGGGCCCGGGTCAAGGGCCGGACCGAGAACGACCTGCTCGCCCTGCCCTTCCGGGCCTACATGTTCCGCCCCGGCCTGGTCCAGCCCGTCAGCGCAATGCCCTCCAAGACCCCGCTGTACCGCGCCGGGTACGTGCTCACCGCACCGCTGTTCCCGCTCCTGCGCAGGTTCGCGCCGAACCTGGTCACCACCACCGAGGCCATCGGTCGCGCCATGATCGCGGTAGCCACCCCCGCGACCGCGCCCAGCGACCGGATCCTGCGCCCCCGCGACATCAACCACATGGGCTCGCAACCGTCGTGACCAGTCATAATTGACTACCGGCCCACCCCTCCCGCACGTGAGAATGGACCATCTCGAACCGGGAGGAACCCCATGAGCCAGGACCGCCTGACTCTGCACGACCTGCTGCCCGCCCAGGAACTGGCGGCAGCCATCGACGCCGGGCACGTGACCCGCAAGCCACACCCCGAACTGCCGCTGTCCATCTACACGTACACGCGCACCGCGCAGTACGAGCAGATCTGGAACCGGGTCACGACGCGCTGCCGCGGCCTCGTCGCCGACGACACCACCGGAGCGGTCGTCGCCCTGCCCCTGCCGAAGTTCTTCAACGTCGGCGAGCACGAGCAGGGCCGGCCCTACGCGCCCGCCCTGCCCGACGAGCCGTTCGAGGTGTACGACAAGGTCGACGGCAGCCTGGCCGTGGTCTTCCACTACGCGGACCACTGGCGGGTCGCCTCCAAGGGCTCCTTCATCAGCGCCCAGGCCACCTGGGGACAGCGCCGCCTCGACTCCCGGGACACCGCGGCCCTCGTGCCCGGCGTGACCTACCTCGCCGAGATCCTCTACCCCCAGAACCGCATCGTCGTCGACTACGGCGACCGCCGGGACCTCGTCCTGCTCGCGGCCTACGGCCCGGACGGCACCGAGGTGCCGCTCGCCGAGGTTGCCGCGCACTGGCGGGACATCGGCTCGGTCGTCACCGTCTGGCCCGCCATGCCGCTCGCCGAACTCCTCGCGCTCACCGAGGCCAACGCCCTCCCCGGAGGGGAGCGGGCGAGCGGAACCGACGCCGAGGGCTTCGTTCTGCGCTTCGCGTCCGGCGTCCGCGCCAAGGCCAAGCTCGGCGAGTACGTACGCCTCCACCGGCTGCTCACCCGCGTCACCGAGCGGGACATCTGGCGCAGCCACGGCGTGCAGCGCTTCGCAGGACTGCCCGCCAAGCAGCTCGCCCAGGGCCTCAACTGCACCGTCGCGGACATCGAGGCCTGCGGCGGCAAGCCGCTCGACGAGCTCCTCCAGCAGGTCCCGGACGAGTTCGACGCCTGGGTGCGCGCCGTGATCGACCGCCTGGAGGAGGAGGCCGTCCGCCGCGAGCGGGAGATCGACGAGGCCTTCGCCGCCGTGGCCCACCTGGCCGGCGACCGGGGCGCCTTCGCCCGCGCCGTACGGGAGGTCCCCGACGCCGGGCTGCGCCCCGCCCTCTTCCTGAGGCTCGACGGCCGCAGCACGGAACTGGTCTCCTGGCGGGCCGTCCGGCCCGAGACATCCGACCCCTACACCACCGACGAGGAGAACTGACCGGTGTCCGAAGAACAGCCCGCACTCCCCGTGGTCCACGTCATGACGGGATTGCCGGCCTCGGGCAAGACGACCGCCGCGCGCGCCCTCCAGGCTGAGGCCGGCGGGCGCATGCGCCGGGTCAACCTCGACGACCTGCGCGCCATGCTCGACCTCCCCGATCCCGAGCGCGGCCGCTCGTACAAGCACGAGCAGACCGTCCTGGCCGTCCAGGACGCCGCGGTGATCGCGGCCGTCGAGGACGGTTTCGACGTGGTCGTCGACAACACGCATCTGACGCCCCACATCCCCAAGCGCCTCAAGGCCGCGGTCGCGGGGCGCGCGATCTTCGTCGTGCACGACTTCACCGACGTGTCGGTCGAGGAGTGCGTGGCCAGGGACGCAGCGCGGGAGCGGCAGGTCGGCGGGGAGATCATCCGCATCCTCGCGGACAAGCACCAGCGGTCCCGCAAGGGCGGCTGGCGGCTCACCGCCGAGTGGCTCAACGACCAGCCGCCGGTCGCACCGTACGTGGCCGACCCGGCGCTGCCCGCCGCCGTGATGTGCGACATCGACGGAACGCTCGCGCTGACCGGCGACCGTCACGTCTACGACTTCACGCGCTGCGGCCTCGACCTGCTCAACGAGCCGGTGCGGTACGCGCTGGACGCCTTCAAGCGGGCCGGGCAGGACACCGTCGTACTGCTCTCCGGGCGCAGCGAGGACCACCGCGCGGAGACGGAGGAGTGGCTGGCACGGCACGAGGTGCCGTACGACGAGCTGTGGATGCGCGCGTCCGGGGACCAGCGCCGCGACGACGTGGTGAAGGCCGAACTCTTCGACGCGCACGTCCGCCACCGCTACGCCGTCCGCGTCTCCCTCGACGACCGCGACCGGGTGGTCGCCGTCTGGCGCCGGATGGGCCTGCCCACCTGGCAGGTCAACTACGGGGACTTCTGAGCGCGGTGGAGACCCTGCTGATCGTGGACGCCGCCAACGTCGTGGGGTCCGTGCCCGACGGCTGGTGGCGGGACCGGCGCGGGGCCGCGGAGCGGCTGCGCGACCGGCTGGCGCTGCGCGGGGCGGGGGAGGAGATCGTCCTGGTGGTCGAGGGAGCCGCCCGCGGCGTCGCGTCCGTGCCCGGCGTACGGGTCGACGCGGCGCCCGGCAGCGGAGACGACCGGATCGTGGAGCTGGTCGCGGCCGCCGCCGGGCGGCCCTGCGTGGTGGTCACGRCGGACCGGGAACTGCGGGAGCGGGTGCGGGCGTACGGCGCCGAGTGCTCGGGGCCCCGTACCGTACGCCCGGCGCAGTGACCCGGAAGGTCAGCGGCACCACTTCACGGGGGTGATGTCCTTGACGTAACGGGCCGAGACCCAGGCCTGCCCGTACTTCGCGCGGTCCATGCGGACGTGGTCGTCGCCGCTGCCCTCGGTTCCGTCCTGCATGTCCTCGTCCCTGCCGTCGACACCGTCGGCGCCGTCGCTGCCGTCGGCGGGCTCACGCTCGTCCTTGCGCTGGTCCAGCAGGTACCAGATGTTGTTGCCGTCGACCCGCTCGCCGCGCTTCTTGCACTCGATGGCGAGCTTCTCGTGCGGGTGCACCTTGCCCACGACCTTCGCGTGCGTGCTCGGGTGGCTGCGGACCTTGAGCGGTCCGCGCGAGATGACCTTGCCCAGGGCGTGCCTGGGCTTGGGGTAGACACCGGGCTCGTCGTACTGGGGGTCGTCGTCGGCCGCGTGCATCCGGGCCGGGCCGTCGTCCATCGGACCCTGGTCCGCGACGGCCGCACCCGCACCTGCCAGGCCGAGCACCAGGCTTCCGGCGGAGAGGGCGAGGACGATCCTGGTGGGCTTCAGCATGAGCCGACTCCTCTACGAAGACTTCCGCCCGGCCCGCGCAACGCGGCCGGGGCGGCAACCTGGCGGCTGCCAGGGACGACTATGGCGGCGGTGCGTCACGGGGTTCCCGCGACGCACCGCTCGATAGCCCGATTCGCCCAATGCCCGGCGCGACCCTCTCGTCCCCGGTCCTCATATGCACGGTGCTCCCCGGTGCCCGGCGCGTCTCCGTACATCTTGATCACGTCGTTGATGAAGTGCCGTGTCTCGGACGGGCTGAGCGCCTGTGCCTGAAGGTGGTCGTACATGATGTGGTACATGCGCTGGTCGGAGTGTTTCTCCAGGTAGAGGTCGCCGGTGAAGCGCTCCAGGTAGACGACCCCCGCGTCGGTGTCGGGGAACGTGAGGGTGGAGAACTGTCCCGTGACCCCCGGGTGGGCTCCGGCGCTGTGCGGGAGGACCTGCACGGTGATGTGCGGCTGTGCGCCGAGAGCGTTCAGGTGCTCCAGTTGCTCGCGCATGACGTCGCGGTCGCCGACGGTGCGGTGCAGCACGGATTCGTCCAGGACGGTCCATAAGCGGAGCGGCCGGGCGGGGTGATGGGCGCGGTGCTGGCGCCGCAGCCGCACGTCCAGACGGACCGCGGCCTGCTCGGTCGGAGGGCGGGGGATGGTCGCCGCGATGATCGCGGCCGCGTAGGCGCGGGTCTGGAGCAGCCCGGGGATGACCAGCGGCTCGTAGGAGTGGATGGCGGAGGCCTCCGTCTCCAGGCCGATGTACACGCCGTAGGGGACTTCCCCGCAGGCGACCCACCAGCCCTGCCGGGCCGATTCGCTCGCCATGCGCATGAGCGAGTCGATGACCCCGAGGTCGGCGACTCCGTAGAGTCGGCACAGATCGCGCACGTCACGCGGATTGATGGGGCGGCGGCCGGTCTCGATGAGGCTGATCTTGGGCTGGGACACGAGCAGATGCTTCGCCACCTGCACGGACGTCATTCCCGCTGCCCGGCGGAGCTGGCGGAGCTCGGCGCCGAGGCGGCGCCTTCTGACCGTGGGACTTCCGTTCGCCGTCACCGGCGGGCACCTCCAGCTCAAGGACCTCCACGCGGGCCCCGTCGCCCCACGGCCGACATCGGCAAACGAATTCTGCATAACCGGCCCGACCCACAGCGCATCAGGACGACGACACCACCTGTTCGGACTACAGCAGGAGGTGCGCGCGTCTCTTTTCCGGTAATGAGGTGGCGGGGGGTGGCGGGGGGTGGCGCGAACCCGGGGCCGCCGTGGCGTCCGCCCCGCAGCGGTGCTGCGGGGCACGTGCCGGGGCGGGGGTCAGGAGGTGCCGGAGATCCACCGTCGGACGGCCGCGTGGGTGACGTCGTCGAGTGCGCAGAGCACTTCGATGGCACGGAGATCGGCGGCGAGCGGCCGGATGCCCGCTGTGGTCAGGCAGGCGTACAGGTCGAGGCGCCGGCGTTCTTCGGGACCCGGGCGGCGCGGAGGGGGCCCGGAGCCGGGTAACGGTTCACCGGCACTCGTTTCCCCGGAGTCCGATAAGCCCCACATGCCCGGGAACCGATAGGGGTCCAGTTTCCTTCGGGGCATCCACGGGATGTGGGATCCACGCTGCCACGCATTCATGCGAGAACCTCCGTGAGTGTGTCACTTGTGGCGCTGGAGCGGCGGCGTGCCCGTGCGGCACGGCTCCGGCGGCCGGCCGGGTGTCCGCGGATCGGCGGGGGTTCACCGTTGCTGGTCCTGCAGGGCGCGGGCCCCGGCTGCGATGACCTCGGCGAGCCGGTTGGCCAGGTCCGTGCTGCACCCTCCGAGCCGGACGAGGCCGCGGCAGCCCACCGGTCCGTCGTTGCTGAGCGAGGGAAGGACCAGGCCGGCGAGGGCCAGTGCGGCCTTGAGGTGGGTGACTGCTGCCTCACCGGCCTGGTACGCGGCGTCCTGCTTGCGCTGGTACCGGATGCGTTCGGCGCGGGTGAGATCGTGGACCACGATGCTGTCCTTTCGTGATGGACGGGGGAACGGGACGCTGAAGCGCGTTGCCGGTTCGGGTGCTTCGGGTGCTTCGGGTGCTTCGGGAGAGGGCGGGGAGGTTCGGACGGTTCGGGAGCTGCGGGCGGTCGTCCTCCGGGCCGCGGTCGGCCGGGCCCGGGTCCGCCCCCGGAGACGTGGCCGTTCCGTGCGGCAGACCCGTTGGGCTGAGAGCGTGCGCAGCCCGTGACCTATCGGATTCGGTCTTCGTTCCTGAGATGGCAGTGATCATGCTCGTGGGGATCCGGAAAGGACCGATGTCCGAGAGGTTGGCGATACCCGGCTGCCGTGCGCGGCGGTTCAGCGGCGCCGCGCTCCGCGGAGCCCCGCGGCGGACCGCGTCACGATTCGTAGCGGAACCGGTAGTCGGGGGCGGAACGGCCGGTGGCCTTGTGATCCGCGACCGGGTAGTCGGGAAGGGGCGCAACCGGGCTGCCCGGCGTGGCCGGGGGCCGGAGCGGGGCGGGCGTCCGGGGGCGCTGGCGGTGGCGCGCGGCGGGGTGGCGGGGCGGTCGGGTGAGGGTGATCTGGCGGACGAGTTGCTGGAAGCAGGCCAGTGCTGCGATGGGGGGAAGGGTGGCCGCCGCCTGCGCGGCGAACGTCCGGGGAGCCTGGGCCACGCACAGCAGGGTGGCGAGGGTGGAGAACAAGAGGACGATGGCCCATGAGTGGATGGCGCGGCGCTGGTGTAGGGCGGCCCGGAGGATGGACAGCGAGGCGACCATCCAGGGTCCACAGATGAGCAGGGGCCACCAGATGACGATGTCGTGCGCGGTGCGCGGTCCTGCGGTCTGACGCAGTGCGTCCGAGATGGCCAGGCCGCTGAAGACGCTCACCACGGCGGCGATGACCGCGACCAGCAGGGCGGAGAACAGGCTGCCCGTTCGGAACAGGGTCAGCATCGGGGCCCTCGGATCCCTCGGCGCCCTGGGTGCCTTCGTCGGGACGCGGCGGTGCCCGTGGGGGGCCTCCGGGCGCGGTCCGACGTAGAGGGCCTGGGTCGGTCCGGTGGCGAGGCCGGCGGCGACCGCGTCACCGGTTTCGTCGAGTCCGATCGGGCCGAGCGGCTCCGCCTGCCTCGTTCCCCTGGCCTCCTGCAGGAGGTAGGCCAGCTCCTCCGCCGGGTCCCACGTGTAGTTCACTTCGTCCAGCCCGTTGAGCGGTTGCCGGAGAGCCGCCTGCTGTTCGGTGTCCGGGCCGGGGAGGAACAGGGGGACTTCCGGCAGGCCGTGGAATCCGCTGCCGTCGTGATGGCCGTACTCATACAAGGGAGTTCCGCCCGGAGCGCTCGCCGGCGGACGGTTCGACCACTGTCGCCTCTTGGAACCGTCGGGTGAAGTCGTTCTCGATCGCCCTCATCGCCTCCAGGAAGTCCTCGAAGATCGAGGACGAGTAGTGGAGGTCGACGTCCTTTCCGTCGTGGTGCAACGTCGCGCCCTCGTGCATCGCCCAGCCTGCCGAGACCGCGGTGTAGGTCCATTTCCCCACCCTCGTGCCGTCGGCGTGAGCACTGCGTCCATCACCTTCCGGCACCCGCGGAAACATTGCCAAGTGGTTTGCTTTTGTCATAGTCCACCCAACGTTCCGGGCGCCGGGGAGGATGTGCTCCAAGCAGGTGAGGGTGGCGGAGCGGGCGCGGATTGACCGGTGTCTTTATCGGTTCTACACATGCGGCGAGCGCATCGGGCCGGCCGCCCGCACCCCGTGCGAGCTGCGGTTCTTCCGGTCGGCCGCAGAGGGGGCCCGCGCGATCGGGTGCGGCCGGGGGGTGCGGCCCGCCGTCGGCCCACGGTCGCCGGGCCGGCCGAGGACGCGCACTCGGCAGCTGCGGCGGCGCTCGATTTCCGCTGCGCGCCCCCCATCGGACGGATTCTGCCCGGCGTGTCGCGCGGCTCGTCCACGGATGACTGCAATCGGCTGACAGGGCGCAACTCGTCATATGCCGCTGCGTTATGTCGAGGTGTCACCGGGAGCCACCGGTGGCGGGCACCTCCAACTCCGTCATGGAAAGGAACAGCTGTGACAGACGCCCTCCTGTGGATCGGGCTGATCTGCGCCGCGCTGGGTACGGCAATCACCGCTTGGACGTCATCAGGGGTGGGCCGTATGCACTACACGGACAGCCGGGAGCTACGGCGCGCGCAATGCTTCAAGGACGTCCTGTCCCGGCACGTGGACGAGATGCACCCCCGGCACGGCAGCGTGGCGGAAGCCCCACCGGCGTTCACATACGGGATCTGCCGGGGACCTTGCGATGTGACACGGCCGGGGAGCGGCCCGTGCGGACCTCCTTCGGTTCCGCAGCAGCCGCAGGGACGGGACGTCGCGGGTTCGTTGTGATCCGGCCGACGGCACGGGCTGCGTCGAACGCGTCGACGCAGCGCCCCCCGGCGCGTCCCGGATGCGGGTGGCCGGGGCCGGGGCCAGAGTGGGGCGCATGGGTATCGAAGACTACGGCGGCGGGCCCGGCGCCCAGCAGACCGGTGTACTGGTCGTGACCACCAACGACGTTCCCGGCTACCGGGTGGAGCAGGTCATCGGGGAGGTGTTCGGGCTGACCGTCCGCTCCCGGCACCTCGGCAGCCAGATCGGCGCCGGCCTGAAGTCCATGATCGGCGGCGAGCTGAAGGGCCTCACCAAGACCCTCGTGCAGACCCGCAACCAGGCCATGGAACGGCTCATCGAGCAGGCCAAGGCGCGCGGCGCGAACGCGGTGCTGATGATGCGCTTCGACGTGACGGACGCCGCCGACGTCGGGACCGAGGTGTGCGCCTACGGCACGGCCGTGGTCCTGGTGCCCGCCTCGTCCTGATCCGCTCGCCGAAGCCGCCTGCGGCCACCGGGCCCCCTGGGTACGGTGGCACCCCGGGCCGAGGAACGGACGAGGAGGGGTCATGGACCGACGCGAGTCAGCGGCAGAGGTGTTCGACGCGCTGGGGGAGCGCTACGAGGAACTGTTCGGCGCGGTGCCGGGACAGATCGAGGCCCTCGACTGGCTGGCGGCCCGCCTGCCCCGCGGGGCACGGGTGCTGGACGTGGGCAGCGGCACCGGCCGGCCCACCGCCGACCGGCTCGTCCGGGCCGGCTGCGAGGTCACCGGGATCGACGTCTCGGCGGCCATGGTCGAGGCTGCCCGCGCCCGGGTCCCCGGAGCCCGTTTCGAGCAGGCCGACGTGCGGACGTACGCCCCGCCCGGCCCGCACGGGTACGACGCCGTGTGCTCCTTCTTCCCGCTGCTGGTCATGGACCAGCCGGAGGTGGCCGCGGCCCTGGAGCGGATGGCGTCCTGGGTCGCCCCCGGCGGCTACTTCGTGATGGCCACGGTGCCCGGCGACATCCGCGGCCTCGACATCGAGTGGATGGGCCACCGGGTCACCGTCAGCAGTCTCTCCACGCAACAGCACCTGGACCGGCTCGCCGGGGCGGGCCTGGAGGTGCTGCGCCACCACACCGCGTCCTTCCGGCCCGCCGATCCCCTCGCCGGCCCCGAGGAACACCTCTTCTGCTACGCCCACCGGCCCGCCTGAGCTCCTGATCGGCGACCCGGCGGGCCCGACGGGAGGGGGAAGCCGTCCCGGCGGGCCCGTGAGGGGCGGGCGGCGGATCAGCCCCGGGCGTCCCCGCCGCGCAGCCCGAGCGCCAGCCCGGCGATCACCACCACCAGGCCCAGCCACACCACCGGTCCCGGTGTCCCGCCGCCGCCGAGCATCCCCGCGCCCGCCGCCGCGAGCGGTGCGATCCCCGTCAGCAGTCCGGCCCGGCCGGAGCCCACGGCCGCCACCGTCCGGTACCAGAGCAGGAAGGCCACCGCGGTCACCAGCACCGCCAGGTACCCGACCGCCGCCCACTGCCCGGCCGTGAGCGACCCGAGCCCGGCCGTGAACGCCGCCGGCCCGGACGCCGGCCCGGAGGAGGGCCCACCCGCGAACACCGTGAGTCCCGCCAGCATCACCGCTCCCAGCCACACCGCGTGCACGGACACCCCCCACGCGCCGTGACGCCCCAGCACCGGCACCGCGAGCAGGGTGAACCCCGCCTCGCAGGCCAGTGCCAGCGCGGCCCACCCCACCCCGGCGGCGTCGGTGCGCCCGGTCCCCTCGACCAGTACCGCCCCCGCCACCACGACCGGCGCCGCCAGCAGCACCCGGCGGCTGGGCCGGCGTCCCTCCAGCAGCGGTCCGACGAGCCCGAGCAGGATCGGTACGGAGGCCACGGCCACGGCGATCACGGCGGGCTCGGCGTGCGCGACACCCCGTACGACGGCGACGTTGAACAGCACCAGGCCCGTCGCCGCGATCCCGGCCAGCCACAGCCACTCCCGTCCCCGGGGCCGCACCAGCGGCACCCGCGCGACCCGCGCGAGGGCCACCAGGATCAGGGCGGCGGCCGCGTACCGGACCGCCTGCGAGGCGAACAGGGGGGCCCCGACCAGGGACCGGGAGACGGTGACGCTGCTGCCGACCAGGGCCATGCCGATCACGCCGGGAACCAGGTCGCGCGGGGAGACGGAGGGCGTCGGCGCCACGGACGGTGAGGCGGATGTCGCGGAGGTGCTCATGCCGTCCAGCCTGAGGGCACAATGGTCCGGTGAGCAGGTCCAAAGAAGGCGCCGATCAGGGGTCCAAAAGCGGCTCCGACTTCCTCCAGCTCGACATCGGGCAGGCCCCGCCCGGCGGTCGCACCGCCTGGCTCGCCGACCGCCTGCGCGCCGCCATCGCCGACGGCACCCTGCCCGTCGGCAGCCGGCTGCCCGCCGGCCGGGTCCTCGCCGCCGAACTCCGGGTCTCCCGGGGCCTGGTGACCGAGGCCTACCAGCGCCTCGCCGAGACCGGCCAGGTGGCCGGGCGCGGCCGGGGCGGCACCGTGGTCGTCGCCGCCCCGCCCCCGGAGGCCGCAGCCCCACCCCCCGTGCCCCCGGCCGCCGTCTCCCGCGGCGGGCTCGTGGACGCGCTGCGCGCCGTGCCCTGCCGGATCGACCTCTCGCCCGGCGTGCCCGACCTGGCCTCCTTCCCGCGCACCGCATGGCTCCAGGCCGAGCGCCGGGTCCTCGCCGCCCTCACCCCCGCCGACTTCGGCTACGGCGACCCCCAGGGCGCCCCCGCCCTGCGCGCGGCCGTCGCCGGCTGGCTCGCCCGCAACCGGGGGATCCGCGCGGACCCCGCCGAGGTCGTCGTGGTCGCGGGGGTCGCCCAGGCCCTCTGGCTGCTCGCACAGGTACTGCCCGCGCGCGGCGTGCGCCGGGTCGCGGTGGAGGACCCCGGCTCGCTCGGAGCGCGCCGGCAGCTGGAGTTCGCCGGGCTGGACACCGTAGGCGTACCCGTGGACGAGGGCGGGCTCGACGTGGCCGCACTCCGGGCCGCCGGGGCGCGGGCCGTGCTGCTGACCCCGGCGCACCAGTTCCCGACCGGCGTCGTCCTCGACGGCGAGCGCCGCCGAGAGCTGCTGGACTGGGCCGCCGCCGGGGGAGTGGTCATCGAGGACGACTACGACGCCGAACACCGCTACGACCGCGCCCCCGTACCCGCCCTGCGGGCCCTGCTCCCCGAGGCCGTCTGCTACGCCGGAAGCGTGTCCAAACTGCTCGCCCCCGCCCTTCGGCTGGGCTGGCTGCTCGTCCCGCCGGGCCTGCGGGAGGAGGTCGTCGCCGCCAAACGCCACGCCGACCTCGGCAACCCCGTCCTCGCCCAGCTCGTCCTCGCCCGCCTGATGGACTCCGGCGAACTCGAACGCCACCTGCGCCACCTGCGCCGCCGTCACCGCGGCCGCCGGGACGCGATGCTGCGCGCCGTCGCCGGCCTGCTGCCCGGCGCCCGCGTCCACGGGGCGGCCGCCGGCCTGCACCTGATGGTCACCTTCGACGGCGCCTCCTTCGACGACACCGCCCTCGCCTCGGCCGCCCTCGCCCTCGGCGTCAAGAGCCACCCGCTGTCCTGGCACCGGCTGCGCCCGGGCCCGCCCGGCCTGGTCCTGGGCTACGCGGCCGGACCGGTGGGCGAGATCGAGGAGGGCGTGGCCCTGCTGGGCCGGGCCCTGCGCGGACTGACGGACGCCGGCCGCCAAGATCGAACGGGTTGACACCACGCGCACCCGGTGCGTGTAATGGGCAGCGGTGTCGCGTGACGCCGGCCAAAGAGCAGTGGGCCGGCCGGCGGTCGGGCGGAACACCCCTCACCCACGGGACCCGCCATGAGTGCACACTCCGCGCCCCGCAGTTGACGTAGAGCGGCAGCCGCGTACCGGCTCGCCCGTCAGCTCCGCCGCAGCATCCCCCGTACGGACGTCCGTACGCCATCCTCCGCACACCCCGAACCGGCAACTCCCGCGCCCCGAAGGCCCGTAGGACGCCGGACGGCGGTGTGCCCCGCCACACGCACCGGAGGGACACCCCCGTGCCCACACCCTTCAACCAGTCCGTCATCGAGGAGTTCCGTGCCAACGGCGGCCGCGTGGGCGGCCCCTTCGAAGGCGCCGACCTGCTCCTGCTGACCACCACCGGCGCCCGCTCGGGCGCGCCGCACACGACACCGCTCGGCTACGTCCGCCACGACGGGGCGCCGGTCGTCGTCGCCTCCAACCTCGGCTCCCCGCACCACCCGGACTGGTACCACAACCTGCTCGCCCACCCCCAGGTCCGCGTGGAACTGGGCACCGACACCTTCGAGGCGCTGGCCGTACCCGCCGAAGGGGCCCGCCGCGAGGCCCTCTTCGCGCACGTGCTGGCGGCCGCGCCGGGCTACGGGGACTACCAGGCCGGCACCGACCGCACCCTGCCCGTCGTCGTCCTCGAACCGGCCGAACCCGACGGATGGCGCACACCCGGCGAGGTCCGCACCCTCGCCGGGAAACTCCTGGAGGTGCACCCCTGGCTCCGGGCCCAGCTGCGCCACGTCAGCGCCGAGACCGAAGCCCACCTCGCGGCCCGCGCCGCGCACACCGGGCCCGGCGAACCGCCCGCGCCCGGGCTCGGACTCCAGATCCGCCAGCGCTGTCTGGCCTTCTGCCAGAGCCTGCAGTTCCACCACACCAGTGAGGACGCGCACCTCTTCCCGGGGATCGCCGCCCACCACCCCCACCTGGCGGACACGTTCGAGCGGCTGCGGGAGGAACACCGCACGGTGGCACGGATCCAGGGCGAACTGGTCGACCTGCTGGGCCGGGTGGCGATCGACGGGCCGGAGCGGCTGCGGTCCGGGCTGCGCCGGATGACCGCGGAGCTGACGGCCCACCTCGACCACGAGGAGGAGACGCTCCTGCCGCTGCTGGAGGAGGTCCCCTGGCCGCCCGCGGGCCCCGCGGGCCCCCCTTCGGACCAGCGCTGAGCGGGGGCGCAGGACCGGGGAAAAGTTTTTCGGGAACGGCGGCAACCGATCCGGGACTCGCACGTCGTGGAGGGGTGAAGGGCGAAGTTCCGAGCCCTCGACCCGACCGTGGAGAACCAGAGTGAAGAACCTGAAGCGCGTTCCCCTGTCCGCCCGCCGGGCCGCCGTCGTCGCGGCCGCCGGGGCGGTCGTCGCCCTCGGCGGCCCGGCCTTCGCCTCGGAGGGGGCCTCTTCCGGCGCGGCGGCGCCCGGCGTCACCGCGAGCGCGGCGCCGAGCCCCGTACCGTCCACCCCGGCCGGTGCGAAGCCGAGCCCCGTGCCGACCACCCCCGGCGGGGCCACGTCGAGCGCCACCCCGAGCGCCGCCCCGAGCCAGCCCGGCGGCGCCAAGCCGAGCGTCAGCGCGCCCGGGACGGCGGGCACCCAGCCCAGCGCCTCGCCGTCGTCGCCCGCCGGCAGCGGCTCGGGTCCGGGCTCCGCCGAGCCCTCCGCCGGACCCGGCGGATCCGAGCTCGCGCATACTGGCTCTTCCGCGACCACCGTCGCACTCGCCGCCGGAGCCGTCGGGCTCGTCGCCGTCGGGGCCGGAGCCCTGTACACCGTGCGGCGGCGCACCAGCAGCTGAGGACACCCGTGCTCGACCTCGCACCGTCCATCAGCCCCCTCACGCCCGGGTTCGCCCGGGCGTGGCGGGGCTTGTGGTGGTGGCTCTCACGCCGCGAGCGGTCCGCGCCGCCGGCGGCCGGGCCCGACGCCCGCCCCCACGCGTCCCGGTACGCGTACACCTACGGCCACGCCCACCCCCTCGGCCCCGACGCCGGCGGGGACGCGCCCCCGCGCCCACCGACCGTCTCCGAGCTCTACCACGCGCACCGCCTCGCCATGGTGCGCCTGGCGGTGCTCCTCGTCGACGACCCGGGCACCGCCGAGGACGTCGTACAGGACGCCTTCACTGCCGTGTACCGGCGCTACGGAGAGGAGATCGCGGAGGTGGACAACGCCCTGGGCTACCTGCGCACCGCCGTCGTGAACACCTCGCGCTCGGTGCTGCGCCGCCGCCGCACCGCCAGGGCCTGGATCCCGCCGGTGAGCGCCGACGTGCCCTCCGCCGAGGCCTCCGTCGTCCTGGGGGAGGCCCACCGCGAGGTGCTGGCCGCGTTGCGCGGGCTCACGCCGCGCCGCCGCCAGGTCCTGGTGCTGCGCTACTGGGCCGACCTCAGCGAGGCGGAGATAGCCGACACCCTCGGCATCAGCCGCGGTGCGGTGAAGTCCAACGCGAGCCGCGCGCTGGACGCACTCGAACGGATCCTGGAGGGACGGGTATGACCCGCGTTACGGGTACCGCGCGCGAGGGCGAACGCCCGGTGGAGGGGCTGCTGCGCGAGGCCCTGACGGCCCGGGCGCAGGAGGTCACGGTCGTCACGCTGCGTCCCGCCGACCCGCCGGGACCGCACCTGCGCCGGCTGTCCCTGCGCACCCCCTGGGTGCGGCGTTCGGCCTGGACCCTCGCGGGCCTGTCCGGCCTGGCGGCGGCGGCCCTCGCCGGGCTCCTGGTCCTCGGGCCCGACCCGGTCGGGCCCCGGCCGGTGCCGCCCGCCTCGCCGCCCGAGTTCACCTCGCCGACGCCCTCGGGTTCCCCGCAGCCGAGCGCGCCCCCTTCGGCCTCCGTGTCGCCGCCGCCGACACCCGCGCCGTCGCGGACCCCGTCCGCCGGGCCGACGCCCGGCGCGACCCCTTCGCGAGCGCCCCGCACGGCCCCGCCGACCCTGCCCGCGGGCGGGCAGCCGAGTACGGGCTCCGGCGCGGGCTCCGCCAGCCCGTCCACCCTCCGCACCGCGGGCAGCGCGCCCTCCCCGACGCCGGCGGGCAACTAGCCGACCGGCCCCTGTCCCGCTCCTGCGTCACCGCGATACGGCGCCCGTTCGTCAAGGAGACAGGGCCTGGCCCCGGGTGTTCTCGACCGCCGCGACCAGGGGGGCCAGTTCCGGCCTGAGCGCGGCCTCGTCGAGGGCCTCGCGCAGGGCCGTGTCGTTCGTGGGGCGGGCCTCGGCCAGGAGGGCCAGACCGGCCGCGCTCACATCCGTGTAGATGCCCCGGCGGTCGGTGTCGCAGATGTAGCGGTTCAGCAGTCCGCGGTCCTCCAGCCTGCTGACCAGCCGGGTCGTCGCGCTCTGGCTGAGCACCACCGACTCCGCCACCTGGTGCATCCGCAGGTGGCCCCCCGGGCCGCTGTGCTGCCGGCTGAGCACGTCCAGCAGCGAGTACTCGCGCACGCTCAGTCCGTGCCCCGTCTGCAGCGCCCGCTCGATGTGCGCCTCGATCCGGCCGTGCAGGAGGGAAAGGGCGCACCAGCCCTGGGCGAGGCCCGTGAGTGCGCTGTCCGTGGCCGTCATGGGCTCCTCCGTCGATGGTCCCGTCGATGGTGCGATACCGCTGAGCTCCTGCGCAGCGCGTCCGCGCCGTGCGTTGCGCCGCAGCCGTGTGGTGTGCCGTGCGTACCGCCAGGATAGGCCACCCCCGCAATAGCCCGCGCTTGCAAATATCCCGCGTCTGCAATTAATGTGGACGAAGGCTAACGGCGAACGCAACATCATGCGGTCCGCCCGCCCCCGTACCCCCCACCCCCTGAAGGGCACCTCCTCATGCCTCTCGCCCTCCTCGCCCTCGCCATCGGGGCCTTCGGGATCGGCACCACCGAGTTCGTGATCATGGGCCTGCTCCCCGAGGTCGCGGCCGGCTACGGCGTCTCCATCCCGACCGCCGGTTTCCTGGTCACCGGCTACGCCCTCGGCGTCGTCCTCGGTGCCCCACTGATGACCGTCCTCGGCACCCGCGTACCCCGCAAGCGCATGCTGATGCTGCTCATGGGCCTCTTCGTCGCGGGCAACCTGCTCTCCGCGCTCGCCCCCGCCTTCGGCGTCATGCTCGCCGGACGCGTGGTCGCCTCCCTCGCCCACGGTGCCTTCTTCGGCATCGGCGCGGTCGTCGCCGCCGGACTCGTCGCCCCGGACCGGAAGGCCGGCGCGATCGCGATGATGTTCACCGGCCTGACCGTGGCCAACGTCGTCGGAGTCCCGCTCGGCACCCTCGTCGGGCAGACCCTCGGCTGGCGCGTCACCTTCCTGGCCGTCGCCGCGCTCGGCGTGATCGGCCTGCTCGGCATCGCCCGGCTGGTCCCCGACCTCCCCCGCCCCGAGGGGGTCCGCATCCGTCACGAGCTGGCCGCCTTCCGCAACGTCCAGGTGTTGCTCGCGATGGGCATGACCGTCCTCGGCTTCGGCGGGGTGTTCGCCGCCGTCACCTACATCACCCCGATGATGACCAACGTCGCCGGCTTCGCCGACACCTCCGTCACCTGGCTGCTCGTCCTCCTCGGCCTGGGCATGGTCGCCGGCAACCTGGTCGGAGGCCGCTTCGCCGACCGGGCCCTGATGCCGATGCTGTACACGTCCCTGGGCGCGCTGGCCGTCGTACTGGCCCTGTTCACCCTCACCGCCCACACCAGGACCGGCGCCGCCGTCACCGTCTTCCTCATCGGCGCCCTCGGCTTCGCGACCGTGCCCCCGCTGCAGAAGCGGGTCCTCGACCAGGCCGCCGGAGCCCCCACCCTGGCCTCCGCCGTCAACATCGGCGCCTTCAACCTCGGCAACGCCCTCGCGGCCTGGCTCGGCGGCCTCGTGATCGCCGCCGGCCTCGGCTGGACCGCCCCGAACTGGGTCGGCGCGGCACTCGCCGCCTCCGCCCTCGTCCTCGCCCTCGTCTCCGGAGCGCTGGAGCGCCGTACGGGACGAGCGGCGACCGCGAGCCGGACCGTCGCCGCCGGAGCCCCCGCCCCCACCACCCCCGTCCCGGCCCACCACTGATCCCCCTCCCAGGAGTACCGCCATGTCCTTCACCGCCACCGCCCCCCGTACCGCTACCGCCACCGCCCCCCGTACCGCGGTCGCCCCACTGACCACCGGGGACGCCGAACTGCTCGTCGCCACGGCCGCGGCCGCCGCCGAAGCAGCCGGGGCCACGGTCAGCGTCACCGTCCTGGACGCGGGCGGCCACCCGCTGGCCTTCCGCCGCGACGACCGGGCCGTCCTGATCTCCGGCGAGACCAGCACCCGCAAGGCGTTCACCGCCCTCCAGCTGAACGCCCCCACGGCCGACCTCGTCGACGCGGTCCAGCCCGGCGGCCCCTTCCACACCCTGCCCACCGCCCTCGACCGGCCGCTGCTCTTCATCGCCGGCGGACTGCCCGTCCACCGCGACGGCCGCCTCGTCGGGGCCATCGGCGTCGGCGGCGGGGCCCCCGAGCAGGACCACGGCTTCGCCGCGGCGGCCGTGGACGCCCTGGGCTGAACCCCGGCCCGGCCCGGGTCGCGCCCCCGTGTCCCCCGTGCCAGGTTGGTACGGGGGACACGGCGACAGAACGGGTGTGACATGGGGCAGCGGACGAGGCGGATCCGGCGGGACCGGACCCTGGCGATGGCGACGGCCGCCGCGCTGGTCACCCTCGCCGTGCCCGCTTGTTCCGCCGGAGCCCAGCCGTCCGGGGCCGGCCCCCGGAGCGCGGGCACCACCGGATCCACGCGCTCCCCGGCGGCGAGCCCCGCCGAACCGCCCTCGCCCTCGCCGTCCGCCTACCCGCTCTCCACCGCCCCGCGCACCGTCCCGGCCGTACGGGAACACCGGGCCGCCCGCGGCCCCGGCTGGAAGCCCGCCCCGGCGGCGCGGGTCGTCGTATCCCCCGCGGACAGCGCGGCCCTGTCCGACGAGGCGAAACTGCTCGCCGGCGAGCTGAAGCTCGGCTACGCGGAGTCGGCCCGGCCGGGGCCCGGCGACGTCCAGCTCGCCCTCGCCGCGAAGGGCTCCGGCCCGCCCGAGTCGTACACCCTCACCGTCCAGGGCGGCCGGGTCCGGATCACCGGCCCCGACGAGGCGGGCGTCTTCTACGGAACCCGCACCCTCAAACAGGAGATACGCGGAACCGGCTCGGCCCCCGAGGGCACCGTCGAGGACGCCCCCGCCAAACCCCAGCGCGGCCTCAACCTGGACATCGCGCGCAAGAACTTCACCCCCGCCTGGATAGAGAACCGGCTGCGCGAGATGGCCGACCTCAAACTCAACCAGCTGGGCCTGCACTTCTCCGACGACCAGGCCTTCCGGATCCAGTCCGACACCCACCCGGAGATCGTCTCCACCCCGCACCTCACCAAGGCCGACGTACGCGGGATCAACGCCCTTGCCGCACGCCTGCACATCGCGGTCGTCCCCGAGATCGACTCGCCCGGACACCTCGGCGCGGTGCTGCGCGCGCACCCCGAACTCCAGCTGCGCGACGTGAACGGCCGGGCCGTCAAGGGCGCGGTGGACATAGCGAACCCCGCCTCCGCCCGCCTCGTGGACGAACTGCTGCGCGAGTACCTGCCGTTGTTTCCCGCCGGGGCCTGGCACCTGGGCGCCGACGAGTACCAGGCACTGGTCGTCCGCGACCCGCAGGCCTCCTTCCCGAAGCTCGCGGCCGCCGCCCGCGCCCGCTACGGTCCCTCCGCGCGGGTCCAGGACCTGGCGACGGGCTGGCTCAACGACCGGGCGGCCGTGGTCCGCCCGTCGGGCAAGACCCTCAAGGCCTGGAACGACGGATTCTTCCGGGGCGGCGTCGCCACCGCTGCCCCGGACCTCCAGGTCGAGTACTGGACCGGCAAGGAGATCGGCGCCCGGCCGCCGCTGGAGTACCTGAGCGCGGGCCGCAAGGTCGTCAACCTCAACGACGAGTACCTCTACTACGTGCTGGGCCAGCCCAACCAGTTCACGTACCCCACCGGCCGGCGGATCTACGAGGAGTGGACCCCGCGGGTGCTGCGCGGCACCTCCGCCGTCCCGGCCCGCTACGACGCGCAGATCCTCGGCGGCCGGCTCGCCGTCTGGGCCGACCTGGCCGGTGCGCAGACCCAGGACCAGGTGGCCGCGGGCATCCGGCTCCCCCTGGCCGCCCTGTCCCAGAAGCTCTGGGACGCCCGGACGCCGCAGGCCTCCTGGGCCGACTTCCGGGCCCTCGCCGACCGCGTCGGCTGATCCGCCGCGTACGGCGGCGGGCACGGACGTGCGTGAACCGCAACCACGCGATCCTCGTCGAGGGGCTGCCCGGCCACAGGCCGGGCGGCCCCTCCCGCCGTGTGAAGGCCGTTGATGCGGGGGGGGGATTGGCCGGATCCGGGCGGCACCGGTACGTCGGGCCGGCGGTCGTTCCCGGAGCGGGGGAGGGCGGGGACGGCCGGCGCCGCGGTCCGGGCCCGGCTCGGGTGTCGCCGGGGCATTCCGTCGTGGCAGCGTGCGGGCTTGCGGGGCCGGAGCCGGAGGCGATGAGGCGTCCGTAGACCTCTGTGGCGTGAGTGAGGGAAGGGGCGTGCGGGCTCTCGGCGCGGGCTCTCGGACCCATGTTCGAGCGGGCGTGAATGTGGTCGGCCGCCAGGGCAAACGCGGCTGAGACGGAGATCGCTGGATCGAGGTAATGCCATGGGGCTCAGGACGATCACCGGTTCCGCCGCCGTTACTGTTTCCACGGATTCGGGCGGACTCCCCCGGATGTCCGTCCCTCTTGCTCCTGTTCCTCTTTCTTCCTCTTTTCACCGGTTGACCACCCCGCCCGTGTGCGACGACGGTCACCGCCCCCGCGAAGGAGAGCTCGCCCGATGACCGTTGACGCCAGCACGGAGGCGCAGCCCGCTCCGCCCCGGCAGTCCAGCCTGGGTACGGCGGCCGCCCGCAACCTTGCCACCACCACCAAGTCCGCCCCGCAGATGCAGGAGATCACCTCCCGCTGGCTGCTGCGGACGCTCCCCTGGGTCGAAACCAAGGGCGGCACCTACCGGGTGAACCGCCGCCTCAGCTACACCGTGGGCGACGGGCGCATCGAGTTCGTCCAGGACGGCGCCACCGTCCGGGTGATCCCGCGGGAGCTCGGCGAACTCGCCCTGCTGCGGGGCTTCGACGACGTCGAGGTGCTGAGCGCGCTCGCCGCCCGCTGCGTCCAGCGTGACTTCGGGCCCGGCGAGGTCCTCGTCCAGCGCGGTGACCCGGCCGACCGGATCCACCTGATCGCCCACGGCCGGATCGCCCAGACCTCGGTCGGCAAGTACGGCGACGAGGTCGCCGTCGCGGTGCTCGCCGACGGCGACCGGTTCGGCGAGAACGCCCTGCTGGACGCCGACGCGCAGTGGGACTACACCGCCACCGCCGAGACCGCGGGCACGCTGCTCAGCCTCTCCCGCGCCGACTTCGCCTCCGTGCTGTCCAACGCGCCGCAACTCCAGGCGCACGTACAGCAGTTCAGCAGCCTGCCCCGGCAGCGGCAGAACAAGCACGGCGAGGCCGAGATCGCCATGTCCGCCGGCCACACGGGCGAGCCCGAGCTGCCCGGCACCTTCGTCGACTACGAGCTCAACCCGCGCGAGTACGAACTCTCCATCGCGCAAACGGTCCTGCGGGTCCACACCCGCGTCGTCGACCTCTACAACGGCCCGCACAACCAGACCGAGGAACAGCTCAGGCTCACCATCGAGGCGCTGCGCGAGCGCCAGGAGCACGAGCTGATCAACAACCGCGAGTTCGGTCTGCTGCACAACGCCTCCTTCAAGCAGCGGATCCAGACCCACTCCGGTCCGCCCACCCCGGACGACCTCGACGAACTGCTCTGCCGCCGGCGCGGCACCAAGCTGTTCTTCGCCCACCCGCGGACCATCGCGGCCATCGGGCGCGAACTCAACGCCCGCGGGCTCTACCCGGACCACGTCGACCTCGGCGGTCAGCAGGTACCGGCCTGGCGCGGTGTCCCGATCCTGCCGTGCAACAAGATCCCGATCAGCAAGGACAACACCAGCTCGATCCTCGCGATGCGCACCGGTGAGGAAAACCAGGGCGTCGTCGGTCTGCGCCAGACCGGTCTGCCGGAGGAGTACGAACCGGGCCTGTCGGTGCGGTTCATGGGGATCGACGAGCAGGCGATCATCTCCTACCTGGTCACCACGTACTACTCCGCAGCCATCCTCGTCCCCGACGCGCTCGGCGTGCTGGAGAACGTGCAGATCGCGCGGAGCCGCGACTAGGGCCCAGGGCGTGACCCGGCCGGGTCGGGGCCGGACGGCCCGGTTCCGGCCCCGGCCCGACCCGCCGGACATCCCTCGGGGGTGTCCGGCGCGCACGTTCCTCAGGAGCCCGTCCGGCCCGGAGAGCCCGGCCCGGTGACCGGGGCCCGCCCCGCCCGCACGGCTCCGGTCACGGCTGCGGCCCCGGGCCGCCCCGCGCGGGTCCGCCCCGCGCCGCTGCGGCCCGCCCGCGCGGTGTCGTGCCGAGCGGTGCCCGCGTGCGCGGAACACTTCCGTGCCCCTGCGCGTGCCCGAGATCCGGATCAGCCCACTCATCTCACTTAGGAGCCATGGATGCCCGACTCCGGGACGTCCCCCCTGCGTTCGGCCCTTCCCGGCACCGCTCTCCGGCCGCTCCTGCCGACCGGCCCGGCACTGCCCTTCGGGCCCGCCGCCGGGACCTCCGTACCGGGGGCGGACGCGGCCGCACCGGCCGTGGAGGGCGCGGGCGGCGACCTCGCCGCCGGGGCGGTGCGGGAGGCCGGGACGGCCACGGTCCCGGGCCCCAACCCCGCCCTGGACCGGATCGTCCGCGGCCCGAGCGGCATCGGGACCTCAGGGCTGTACCCCGCCCGGCCCGCACGGCCGCCCGTTCCGGCCGCTCCGGAGGAGGGCCGGCCGATCCCCGGCCTCTACCACCACCCCGTGCCGGAGCCCGACCCCGTCCGGGTGGCGGAGGTCAGCCGACGGATCAAGCGGTGGGCGGTGGACGAGGTCGAGGCCTACCCCCCGGAGTGGGAGGACCAGTTCGACGGCTTCTCCGTGGGCCGCTACATGGTCGCCTGCCACCCGGACGCCCCGACCGTCGACCACCTGATGATCGCCACCCGGCTGATGGTCGCCGAGAACGTCGTCGACGACGTCTACTGCGAGGACCACGGAGGCTCGCCGGTCGGCCTGGGCGGAAGGCTTCTGCTCGCCCACACCGCCCTGGACCCGCTCCACACGACGGCGGAGTACCAGCCCGTGTGGGCCGAGTCGCTGCTCTCGGACGCCGCCCGCCGTTCCTACCGGTCGGCCATGGCGTACTTCTCCGAGGCCGCCACCCCGTCCCAGGCGGACCGGTTCCGGCACGACATGGCCCGGCTCCACATGGGGTACCTCGCCGAGGCGGCGTGGGCGCAGACGGACTACACGCCGGAGGTGTGGGAGTACCTGTCGATGCGGCAGTTCAACAACTTCCGCCCCTGCCCCACCATCACCGACACGGTCGGCGGCTACGAGCTACCGCCGGACCTGCACGCCCTGCCCGCCCTGCAGCGCGTCATCGCGCTCGCGGGCAACGCCACCACGATCTCGAACGACCTCTACTCCTACACCAAGGAGCTCAAGAGCCCCGGCAAACACCTGAACCTGCCCGTGGTGATCGCCGAGCAGGAAGGTCTCTCCGACAAGGAGGGCTACCTGAAGGCGGTCGAGGTCCACAACGAGCTCATGCACGAGTTCGAGGCCGAGGCCGCCGCGCTGGCCGCCTCCTGGCCCGACCCGCGCCTGCTGCGCTTCCTGCGGGGCATGGCCGTCTGGGTCGACGGCAACCACTACTGGCACATGACCAACACCTACCGCTACAGCTTGCCCGACTTCTGGTAAGAGGAATGGACTTATCTGTGACCACTGAGATCACCCCCACCCGTGGCGCCTCCGCCTTCATCCCGGCCCCGGCGACGCCCTACCAGGGCGACATCGCCCGCTACTGGAACGAAGAGGCGCGGCCGGTGAACCTGCGTCTCGGCGATGTCGACGGCCTCTACCACCACCACTACGGCGTGGGCCCCGTCGCCACGGAGGCCCTCGGGGACCCCGCCGACAGCGCGTACGAGAAGAAGCTGGTCGCCGAGCTGCACCGGCTGGAGTCGGCCCAGACCGACGTACTGCTCGACGGCCTGGGCGCCATCGGGCGCGACGACACGCTGGTGGACGCCGGCTGCGGCCGCGGCGGTTCGATGGTGATGGCCCACCAGCGCTTCGGGTGCAAGGTGGAGGGCGTCACCCTGTCGGCCAAGCAGGCCGAATTCGCCAACCAGCGCGCGCGTGAGCTCGGCATCGGGGACCACGTCCGCGCCCGGGTCTGCAACATGCTCGACACCCCCCTGGAGAGCGGCTCGGTGTCCGCCTCCTGGAACAACGAGTCCAGCATGTACGTCGACCTGCACGACCTGATGTCCGAGCACTCCCGGATCCTCAAGGTCGGCGGCCGCTACGTGACCATCACCGGCTGCTGGAACCCGAAGTACGGCCAGCCGTCGAAGTGGGTCTCGCAGATCAACGCCCACTTCGAGTGCAACATCCACTCGCGGCGCGAGTACCTGCGTGCCATGGCCGACAACCGGCTGGTCCCGCAGACCGTCATCGACCTCACCCCGGACACGCTGCCCTACTGGCGGCTGCGCGCCACGTCCTCCCTGGTGACGGGCATCGAGGAGGCGTTCATCAAGTCCTACGAGGACGGCTCGTTCCAGTACGTCCTGATCGCCGCCGACCGCGTCTGACGTCCGGTCCGGGCCCGTGATCCGACGGGCCCGGACAGGCTGGACGGCCGGCTACCAGATGGAGTTGACCCACTCCGGGTGGTCGATGAACGGGTTGCGGTTGTGCTGGTAGGTGTCGAAGATGACCTGGTTGCGGCGCTGCTCGAAGGCGTCCGGCGGGTCCTGCTGGTTCCACTGCTTCAGCACGCTGATCCGGCCTATCGCGGGCGCCGTGCCGTTGTTGACCTTGTCGTTGACCTCCAGGTCGGCGAAGCCGTCACCGCCGTCGTAGCGCACCGCCATGTACAGCAGCATCCGCGCGACGTCGCCCTTGACCGCGTCCCGCGGCTCGAAGGAGTCGGCGTCGGTGTAGCTGCCGGGGGCCTCCGCCACCGGGCTGCCGCCCATGTCGAAGTCCTTGTTGCCGCGCGTGCTGTTGACGGTGACGTCCTCGGGGCGCAGGTGGTGCAGATCGGTGCCCGGGCCGGTGGCGGTGCCGAAGTCGCCGTGGCTCTTGGCCCAGACGTGCTCGCGGTTCCAGTCGTTGACCCCGCCGCCGTTGCTGGACTTGGACTGGGAACGGCCGGAGTAGACGAGGATGACGTTGTCGGGGTTCRCCGGGTCCTGGTCGGTCACCTTCAGCGCGTTCCACACGCCGTCGTACGTGACCTTGGACTGGTTCTTGATGATGTCGTGCAGGGCCGTCTTCAGCGCGGCGCCGGTCTTGCCCTCGGCGGCGGCGTAGTACGCGTCGACCGTGGTGGCCGCGGCGGCGGGGGCGGGGGCGGCGTGGGGTGCCGCCGTCCGCTGGCCCGCCGTGGCGGTGGCCGGTACGAGGAACAGCGCGGCGGCCGCGGCGGCGGCGGCCCAGGGGGTCGTACGGGAGATTCTCATGACGTGGGGGACACCTCTCCACACGCACCGTCCCCACCGTGGCAGTCGGCGGGGTGTCAGGTGGCAGAGCGAGGGTCACATTGTCATGTGCCCAACAGGTAAAGGCCATGTGTCGGGGGTGCGGACCTTGGGGTTTGCCGTCCGGCCGGCTCGGGCACGGTAGCGGTGGCCTCGGCAGGGCCGAGGTGACCGTGAACAGTCCTACCGGGAGCAGCCCATGGCAGCGAAGATCCTCATCGTGACCGGCGACGCGGCGGAGTCGCTCGAGGTCCTCTACCCCTACCAGCGCCTGCGCGAGGAGGGGTACGAGGTGCACATCGCGGCCCCCTCGGTCAAGAAGCTGCGCTTCGTCGTGCACGACTTCGAGGAGGGCTTCGACACGTACACGGAGAAGCCCGGCTACACCTGGCCGGCCGACATCGCCTTCGCCGACGTCGTTCCCGGGGAGTACGCCGCCGTGGTCGTCCCGGGCGGGCGCGCGCCGGAGTACCTGCGCAACGACCCCGACGTGCGGCGGATCCTGGCCGCCTTCGCCGGGGCCGACAAGCCGATCGCGCAGATCTGCCACGGACCGCTGATCACCGCCGCGAGCGGGGTCCTGGACGGCCGCCGGGTCACCGCCTATCCGGCGCTGGAGCCGGACATGAAGGCGGCGGGGGCCGGTTTCGAGGACTCCGAGGCCGTGGTCGACGGCACCCTCGTCTCCGCCCGCGCGTGGCCCGACCACTCCGCGTGGATGCGGGAGTTCCTCACGGTCCTGAGGGCCAAGGCGCCGCTGGCGTAGCGGTCAGCCGGTCGCTTCGAGGTTGGCGCACATGCGGGCGAGGACGGTGACGGCGCCCGCGTACTCCTCGTCCGTGACGCCGGCGGTCACGCTGCCCCGGGTCGCCAGGATGAGCCGTTCGGCGTCCGCGTGGCCCCGGTCTCCCGCGGTGGTGAGGGCGTACGTCCCGGCGTCCGGGTCGCGTGCGATCCAGCCGCGGGCGGACAGGCCGGAGGTGACCTCGTCGAGGGTGATCGCGCCCTGGTCCCAGAAGGGGCGCAGCCGCGCGGTGAGGCCGGCCGCGTCCTGCGGGCCGTGGGAGGCGAGGGCGTGCAGGACCTGCCAGTGGCGCCGGGTGAGGTCGCTCGCGGTGAGCGCCCGGTCGAACTCCCGGTCGATCAGGGCGTCGAGGTGCTTGAGGTAGTAGCCGATCGGTTTGAGCTGCGACGGGGTGGTCACGGCCGTCCGCCTCTCCATGAAAGATGTAAAACTACAAGTAATTGTTGATGAGTATGCATCTGGAGGCGGGCATGGGCAAGGGCAAGGCTGACGGGAGCGTGGACCCCCGGGCGGCCGCCGTGCGGACCGAGGAGGCGCGGCCCGAGGTGGCGCGGCCCGACGTGGCGCGGCCCGAGGTGGCGCGGCCCGAGGTGGCGCTGATCGAGCGGGCCATGGTCTCGATGCGGCGCAGTGTCACCCGGCGCACCCTCTCCCGCCTCGCCGGAGCCGGTACGGCCCAGGGCGGCGGTCCGGCGTTCGACGTCCTCGACGTGGTGGAAGCGGCCGAGGAGGAGGGGGAGCCGGTGGGTGTACGGGGCGTGGCGGACGCCCTGCACGTCGACCAGCCCCGGGCCAGCCGCCTTGTGACGGCGGCGGTGGCCGCGGGCTGGGTCCGGCGGGGCGCCGACCAGACGGACGGGCGGCGTGCGCCCCTGGCCGTCACGCCCGCCGGGCGCGTGGCGCTGGACGAGGCGCACGCCTTCCGGCGGGCGGTGGTGGAGCAGGTGACGGCGGACTGGTCGCAGGGGGAGCGCGCCGAGTTCGCCCGGCTGTTCGCGCGCTTCACGGAGGGCTTCCAGGAACTGGGCCGCGACCGCTGAGCCCCGCTCCCGTGCGGCGGACCTCGACCGCCCCGCCGGGGGGCGACCGGACTCCGGGGGAGGGCTGTGCAGGGGGGGGCAGGCAGGGGGGCGCCGAGGGCGCGACGCCGCCCGGATTCCGGTCCGGGGGCGTCGCGCGCTGAGTCCGGGGCCGCGCGTACGCGGGCCCGGCGGGCGTCAGCTGCCCGTCGTGACCTGGGGCGCCGGCTCGTACTTGTAGTTCGCCGGCCCGAAGTTCTTCTTCACGGCCGCTTCCCAGGAGCCGTCCGAGACCATCTTGGCGAGCGCCGTGTTGATCTTGCGCTGGAGCTCGTTGTCGCCCTTCTTGACGCCGATGCCGTAGTTCTCGTTGCTCAGCCGCAGGCCGACCAGCTTGAACTTGCCCTCGTTGCCCTTCCTGGCCGAGTACCCGGCGAGGATGGAGTTGTCCGTGGTCATCGCGTCGACGAGGCCGTCCTGGAGTGCGACGAGGCACTCCGAGTAGCCGCCGAGCTCCAGCACGCTCGCCTTGGGCGCGAGGTTGTTCTTGACGTTCTCGGCGGAGGTCGAGCCCGTCACCGAGCACAGCTTCTTGGTGTTGAGGTCCTCGGCCTTGGTGATCGAGCCGTCGTCGGCGCGGACCAGCAGGTCCTGGTGCGCGACGAAGTAGGGCCCGGCGAAGTCGACCTTCTCCTGCCGCTTCGCGTTGATCGAATAGCTGGCGGCGACGAACTTGACCTCGTTGTACTGGAGCAGCAGCTCCCGGTCCGAGCTGTACACCTGCTTGAACTCGATCTCGTTCGGCTTGTAGCCGAGCTCCTTGGCGATGTACGTGGCGACGTCGACGTCGAAACCGGTGAAGGTGCCGTCGGCCTCGCGCATCCCGATGCCCGGCTGGTCGAACTTGATTCCGACGGAGAGGGGCTCCTTCGGGGCGTCACCACCACAGCCGGAGGCGGTGGCGGCGAGGGCGATCACTGCGGCGACCGCACCGGCCTTGGGAACCTTCATGCTGCACTCTTTCGTCGGGATCGCGGAACCGTGGGAGGAAATCGCGGGAACGGGGGCACGCGCGCAACCGCGGGGGCGTCATGGCACGTGTATGAGGAAGCTAGGAAGGTGACGGGCGCAGCGTCACTAGATCTGAGTAAAACTTGAGGATAACGATCCGGTCCGGCCGAAGATTCTCCGCCGGTTCCGGGTCGTCACAGGAGAAGGGGGGGCCGGCGCGTGGTGGAAGTGACGGGCGGGGCACGGGTCGAGGGGAACACGCTGCTGTTGGGTGAAGGCGTACGTATCCGGTTCATCCGGACATTGCGCCTCCCGGAGTCGGGGACGCACGCGCTCCCGCCCGGTCTGGGGGAGTTCCCGCTGCGGCGGGTCGAGGACTACCCGGACACCGTGCCGCCGCAGTGGCGGGCCAAGGGCGGCGTGATGCTGCCGGTGTACCTGCGCGAGGCGATGTGGCTCAGCTTCGGCGGCTCGCGGGAGCCCGCCGCCCTCCAGGTCGGCGTCGGCAAGGTGTGCGCCGTCTCCGGCGAGCGCTGGACGGGCCGGCTTTCGCGCGAGCCGCAGAACTACGTGGTGCTGCCCCGCCAGCCCTGGCTCGACGGGATCAACTCGGGCGAGGGGACGGTGCGCCAGTTCGTCGCCGTGCCGCTCGGCCTCGGTGCCACGGTCGAGGGGCAGGTCACGGGTGAGGAGATCACGGGCGGGGTCCAGCTCCAGGCGTTCGCGCTGAATCCCCGGGAGTTGAAGAAGTGGCGCGAGGCCGAACGGGAGCGTGCCCTGCGGCCCCGCCCGGCCGCCCCCGGCTCCGGGCCGGCCGGCTTCGGCTACGGCGCCCCGCCGCAGGCGCCGATGGCGGCCGCCTGCGCCCCCCGGGCGTCGGCCCCGGCGATGGGGCTCGGCGTCGGCGGGACCATGCGCCAGGAGGTCTACCGCGACGACCGCAAACCGGCCGCCTGGGCCGACAGTCCGGCCGCGCGGGTCTTCGTCCACCTGGTGACCCCGCCCGAGTGGCGCCGCATCACCGGCGAGGACGCGCCGCCGTCCCCCGTGGACCGGGCCGCCTACACCCGGGCCGGCCTGCCCTGGTACGACTACTACGACGAGACCGGCGCCGACCTCCCGCCCGCCGGGCCGCTGGGCGCCGTCGAACCGGTCGGTGACTGGCTCGGCGACGACCACACCCCGTGGGTCCCCCCGGTCCCCGGCCAGGTGATCCCGCTCGGCAACGCGCCGCGTCCCGGAGAGCCGGTGCAGGACGGGGACTGGTAGCGGAGGGCCGGCCGCCGGGGCGAGCGGGGTCCCGCCGCCCCGCCGAACGTTTTCAAACTGGTGATCGATTTTCGGCCGCCGCGTCGGTATGATCACCTCAGCAAGGCCGTAGCGCAGAGGTCGTCGCGCCCAAGCATCGAGCTGGAGGACGTCGGTTCGAATCCGACCGGTCTTGCGTCTCCTTCCGACCGCCGTACCGGCATGCCTCCATGCCGGCACGGCGTCGTGCACGCAGTCAACGAAGTGGTGGGTCGCCGGGCGCCGGCGAGGAAACCGGTGGAGTGGTGATGACACAGCCGACGCCCGTACGGTGCCCCGCGATCGAGCACCCCGACATGCCGCTCGCCGATCCGGCGGCGCTGGACCCGCTGCTCGCCCGCCTCGCGGACGCCCGGCCCGTCGAGGCCGACGAGACCTTCCCCCTCGGCACCCTGCGCGCCGACGGCCGCCTCGACCTCTGCAAGCAGGGCCTCGGCCCCGCCGGAGGCTCCCGGCTGCTGCCCGCCGCCACCGCCTCCCCGCACGCCGCGCACCTGCTGCTCGGCACCAACGCCCTCGGCGACACCGGCGCCCGCGCCCTGGCCGAAGCCCTCACCGGCGCGGGCACCGGGCACGGGGTGCACACCCTCTACCTCGGCTGCAACCGGATCGGCCCGGACGGAGCGCTCGCCCTCGCCGGAGCCCTCGCCGAGGACACCACCGTCCGCGCGCTCTGGCTCAAGCGCAACCCCCTCCACGCCGACGGCGCCCGCACCCTCGCCGCGCTCCTGCGCCGCAACACCGCGCTGCGCACCCTCGATCTGGTCAACACCGGGATCGGCGCCGACGGCGTACGCCTGCTCCTGGACGCCCTGCTCACCCGGGGGGCGCCGCTGGAGCGGATCTTCCTCGGCGGCAACGGCCTCACCGCCGAGCACGCCCCGCTGCTCGCCTCCCTCATCCGTGACGCCGGAGTGAGCGAGCTCTACGTACCGGCCAACCACCTCGGGGACGAGGGCGCCGCCGTCCTGGCCGCCGCCGCGGCGGACGCCGGCCCCGGCCGTCCGGTCCGCCTCGGTCTCGGGGGCAACGGAATCGGCGTCGCCGGAGCCCGCGCCCTCGCCGAAGCGCTGGACGGGATCGAGTCGCTCGACCTCGGCCGCACGATGTCCGAGCGCAGCCTCGGTTCGACCGGCAACGACCCCGGGGACGAAGGCGCGTACGCCCTGGCCGCCGCCCTCCCCGGCAGTCCGCTGCGACGCCTGGAACTGCGCCACACCGGTATCACCGGCCGCGGTGCCAAGCAGCTCCTCGCCGCACTGCCCGACGACAGCCCGCTGGAACACGTCGGCCTGGGCCCCGGCCTGCCCCGACGCGTCAAGCGCTCCTTCACCGAACGGCTGCGCCCCGCCCGCGCGGCCCACCCGGACCTGCGCGCCATCGGCAGCGTGTACCGGTGAGCCGCGACCTCCGGGCGCCCGGGGCCCTGACGAGCGAGGACGCGGGGTCCTGGCTGCGGGTCCGCCGCTACGCCGTACCCGCCTGGATGATCGAGCAGGCCACCCGGCACCGCCTGGCGGGGGACTGGCGGGCCGCGTGCGCCGCCGCGTCCGTCGAGATCGGCTTCGACCCGGCGGCCCTGGCCTCCCGGTACGGCACCGCCGTCGCCGACGCGGTCGCCGAGGACCTGCGCCACTTCGCGCCCGACCTGCTGCGCTGGCACCTGCCCCGGGTCGGGGGCGGGCGCACCACGCTCGCCCCGAGCCGCCGGATCCTCCTGGCCTCCTACGCCGCGGACGGCGGGCCCCGCCGGGGACGCCGGGTACCCGTGCTGTACGTCACCACCTTCGGGATGGTGGACGGCCCGCAGCGGCTGCGGCTGGAGTGCGAGCCACTGTCCCCCGAGCGCACGGGCGGCGGGCGCATCGACTGGACCGACGAGGACTGGACGGCTGCCCGCCGCTTCTGGGACGCGCGGTGCACGACCGAACTCCGCTCCCGCTACGGCCCGGCCGACCGCCTTCCCTTCTTCCGCCCCGACGGCACCCCGCTCGGCGACGGCGAACTGCCCACCGCCGACCCGGGCCCCGGCGACGCGGCGGGCCGCGCCGAATGGGCCGCGGTCCTGTCGGCCCGCGGCGAGTTCGTCGAGGCCCTCGCGGTGTCCGGCACGGCGCTGGACCTCGACCTGCCGGAGCGGTCGGTCGGCTCGCCCGAACATGCCCTCGCGTCACTGGCGGCCTCCGGCCCGGACCCGGCCCGGCTGCTGTCCGAGGTCCGGCTGCTGGCCGCGGCCGGCGCGGGAAACCGCTTCCGCTACGTTCCCGACTGGCGTTGCCGCGTACTCCTGGAACTGCCCGGCGCCGGGGCCGCGTCGGCACGGGACACGGAGGCCGGTGCGCCGCTGCGCCTGCGCCTCGCCGAGCCCGACGAACTGCGCGGAGTACCCCGGCTGCCGGAGTACGCCTGGCGCCCGCTGCCGGACCTCCAGCTGCTGCGGACCGGCCGGATCACGCCGCGGGCCCTGCACCCCCTGGTCGCCGCCGCACTGTTCCCCGGGGCCGACCCGGCCGAGGGGCCGTCCGGGCCCGCCGCGCCGCGGCCCGTGCGGGTGCGGTGCACCGGTGTCTGGCACGAGGTCCGTTCGCGGGGCGGAGTCCTCGACGTGCCGCACACCGCGCAGGAGCAGCAGCGCGAGCGGGCCCTGCGGGCCTTCGGCGGGACCATCTCCGGCTGCTTCGCCGTGCGCGAGTCCTGGACCTCGGGCGAAGGGCGGCTCCCGCGCGCCCTGCGGGAGGAGCGCCGGGACCTCTTCCTGCGCGCCGCACACGGGGACGCCCCCGGCGTGCTCCAACTCCTCGACGCCGGTGTCGACCCCCATGTCCGGGACGCCAAGGGCCGCACCCTGCTCCACATGCTGACCCACCTGGAGCACGAGGAACTCCTGCCCCGGCTGCTGGCGGCCGGACTCGGCCTGGAGACCCAGGACGACCCCGGGCGCACCCCGCTCCTGGCCGCCGTGCGGGACGGCGGCACCGCCGAGCTCGTCCGGGCGCTGATCGACGCCGGGGCCCGGCTCGACGTGACCGACGAGGCGGAAATGTCCCTGAGCCAGCTGGTGCGCCGCTTCCGGCGCGACGACCTGACCTTCGTGCGGGAGCTGGTGGACGAGCGGTACCCGGACATCGGGGCCGACTACTTCGACGAGTACATGGAGTGGCGGGACGAGGAGGACGCCGACGCCGGCGAGGAGCAGCAGGACGCCCACGAGGACGAGCCCTTCGACGGGGCCGAGGAAGCCGAAGGGGCCGAAGGAAGCGACGGAGCAGGGGAAGGGGCCGGTGACCGGTGAGCACCGCACGACCGCAGCACCACCCGGCCGGCTTCCTCGCCGCCGCCGATGCCCTCAACGCCCGCCTGGACGCCACCCGCACCGAACCCGCCGTCCTTCCCCAGCTCGAAGCCCTCGCACTGGCGGTGACGGCCAATCAGCCCGTCCTGCTGTGGGGCGAGCCCGGCATCGGCAAGTCCGCCGGCATGGAGCGGCTCGCCGACGCCCTCGGGGTGGGGCTGGAAACCGTCATCGCCAGCGTCCACGAGCCCTCCGACTTCGCCGGGCTGCCGATCGTCGGCGACGACCCCGCCACCACCGGCGTCCCGATGGCCCCGCCGGACTGGGCGGTGCGCCTGGCCCGTACCGGACACGGACTGCTGTTCTTCGACGAGTTGTCCTCCGCCCCGCCGGCGGTCCAGGCCGCCCTGCTGCGGGTCGTCCTCGAACGCCGGGTCGGCAGCCTGGTGCTGCCCCCCGCGGTACGGATCGTCGCGGCGGCCAACCCGCCGTCCAGCGCGGCCGACGGCTGGCACCTGAGCCCCCCGCTGGCCAACCGGTTCGTCCACCTCGACTGGACGCACGACCCGCGCACGGTGGCCCGCGGCATGGCCGGCACCTGGCCCGAGGCGGCCGTCCCCACCGTGGACCCCGCACGGGCCGCGGGCGCCGCCGCCCGTGCCCGGGGCGTGATCTCCGGGTTCCTCACCGCCCGTCCGGGCCTCGTCCACCACCTGCCGAACGACGCCGAGGGCCGCGGCCGTGCCTGGCCCTCCCCGCGCACCTGGGAGATGGCGCTGCGCCTGCTCGCCACCGGGTACGCGGCCGGAGCCGGCGGCGAGGCGCTGTCCGCCGTGCTCACGGGGGCCGTCGGCGACGGTGCGGGCCTGGAGCTGCTCTCCTACCTGGAGCACCTCGACCTGCCCGACCCGGAGCGGGTCCTCGCACACCCGGAGGCCTTCGCGCTCCCCGAGCGCGGCGACCGCCAGCTGGCCTTCCTGATCGCCGTGGTGGCGGCCGTGCAGAGCGATCCGACGCGCGCCCGCTGGGAGGCCGGCTGGGTGGTCCTCGCCAAGGCCGTCGACGCGGGCGTGCCCGACGTCGCCGCGCGGGCCGCCGCCGACCTGGCCGCGATGCGGGAGCCCGCCTGGCCCGTACCGGCCGGGATCGACGCCTTCGTGGAGCTGCTCCAGCTCGCCGGGTCCCTGCCCGGCGCCCGCTGACGGGCAGCCGGGCCATGCAGGACGAAGCGTCGTCCCCGTACCCGTACCCGTACGCGTCTCCGCCCCCGGGCGCGAACCCGGACCCGGGTCCCGGACTGGACCGGGCGAAGCTGCTCGCCGCCCGGTACTCCGCCGCCGAGGCCAGGCCCTACCTCGCCTCCGCCCTCTACGCCCTCACCGTCGTCCCCTCCCCGGGCCCGTCGGGGGTGGCCACGATGGGTGTCGACCGGCACTGGCGCTGCTACGTCTCGCCCGCCTTCGTCGAGCGGACCCCCGTGGCGGAGCTGGCGGGCGTGTGGATCCACGAGGTGGCCCACCTGCTGCGCGACCACCACGGCCGCGCCGACCGGCTCCCGCCGGCCGACCAGCGCGATCCTGTCCGGGTCAACATCGCCCAGGACTGCGAGATCAACGACGACCTCCTCGCCGACGGACTGGCCCTGCCCGCCGGGCGGATGGAACCCCGCCTCTTCGGCCTCGCCACGGGCGGTCTGTTCGAGGAGTACCTGCCGGGGGTTCCCGCGACCCCGCCGCACGGCGTGGACTGCGGCTCCGGGGCACACGGGATCCCGCGCCCGTGGGAGGCACGGCCGGGCGGGGCAGAAGGACGGGACCCGAGCGGGATCGGCCCGGCGGAGGCCGAGGCCCTGCGCCGCGCCACCGCCCGGGCCATGCGGGCCCACCAGCGCACCCGCGGCACGCTCCCCGCCGGCTGGGACCGCTGGGCCCGCGAGGTGCTGGAGCCCACCGTGGACTGGCGCCGCGCCCTGTCCGGGGCGGTGCGGGAGGCCGCGGCCTGGGCGGGCGGCGCCGTCGACTACACCTACCGGCGGCCCTCGCGCCGCACGCCCGCGCTCGGCGGCCGCGTCGTGCTGCCGAGCCTGCGCCGCCCGCTGCCGAGGGTCGCGATCGTCATCGACACCTCCGGGTCGATGGGCGAGGAGGAGCTCGCGGCGGCGCTGGGGGAGGTCACCGGCGTGCTCCGGGAAGTGGGGGTCGGGGGCAACCGGGTCGCCGTCCTGGCCTGCGACGCCGACGTGCAGACCGTGAGCCGCGTGACCCGCGGCGGCCAGGTGGAACTGGCCGGCGGCGGGGGCACCGACATGCGCGTGGGCATCCGGGCCGCGCTGTCCCTGCCGGACCGGCCGAACGTGGTGGTCGTCCTGACCGACGGATACACGCCGTGGCCGCAGGAGCCGCAGTCCTGCCGGCTGATCGCCGCGCTGATCGGGGCGGACGCCCCGCGGCCGCCGCACTGGGTGGAGACCGTACGCGTCGACCTCGCCCGGTGACCGTCCGCACTGGCCGGGAACGTACGGTGCCGCACCCCGTGATCACCTGCGCGTGACAGCATGGCGGGGCGGCACGGGCCAAAGCGGCCGGGCGGAGGGGGAGTTCGATGAGCGCAGTACGCAAGAGTCTGGCCAAGGTGGAGATAGCGCTGCGCTGGGACCCCAGCCCGGCCGGTACCCCCGCCAACGACCTGGACATCGTCGCGGCGGTGTACGCGGCCTCCGACCCGCACGGGGAGCCGGTCTACCTCGTGCACTTCGGCAGCCGCGCCCCCGACGGCACCATCACCCTCACGAGGGACAGCCGTACCGGGCAGGGCTTCGGCTTCGACGAGGTGATGACCCTCGAACTGGACCGGCTGGCGCCGGAGCTGGGCCGGGTGGTGGTCGGCGTGGTGATCCAGGACGCCGGTCCCGCCGCGGAGTCCGGCCGCAAGACCTTCGCCGGGGTGGCCGGCAAGGGGCTGCGGATACGCGAGGGCTACACCGACCTCGCGACCGGCGACTTCGAGGAGGTGGCGCACGCCACGGCGGCCACCGTCGCGGAGTTCGTCCGGGACGGCGCGGGCGGCTGGGCGCTGGACGCGCGCCCCCGGGGATTCGACGCGGACCCGGAGGAGTTCGCCCGCGTCATGGGCACCGCGCGGGGCTGATCCCGCGCGCGCAAGGCCCCGGGAGCCTTGCGGACGGGGCGGCGGTCACTCTGCTCGGGAGTGACCGCCGCCCCGTCCGGGTGGCGCGCTGCCGCCGTCCCCACGAGGCAGCGCGGGCAGGTCGCCGTCCGGTCATCGTGGACGGCGGCCCACCGGTACGGGGGGTCAGGGGGTGATGCCGAGCGAGGGCAGCAGGGCCGCGTCGACGAACCTGACCAGGTAGTCGGCGTCCGCGTACCGCCCCTCCAGCACCGGCCGGATCCGCAGCACGCCCATCAGCTGCGCCGGCAGGAACTCCACGGCCGGATGGTCGGCGGCGATCTCGCCCCGCGCCACCGCCCGCGCCACGATCGCGTCGAACGCCGTGAGCTCCGGCTCCACCAGGGCCTCCCGCAGCGCGCCCTGGAGTTCCTCGTCGCTGAGCACCGCGTGCCCGAGCGCCTGGGTGAGGCGGGTGTCGCGGCCCGAGGTGCAGGCGGCGATCCGGGCTGCCTCGCGCAGGTCGCCGGCCAGGGTGCCGGTGTCGACACCGGCCAGCGTCCGGTCCCCGCGGCTCGCGCGGCTCGCCCGCAGGGCGGCGGCCACCAGCCGCGGCTTGGTCTTCCACTGCCGGTAGAGCGTGGACTTGCCGCAGCAGGCGCGGGCCGCGATGCCCTCCATCGTCAGGGCCTCGTACCCGTGCTCGCGCAGCTGCTCCAGGACGGCGTCGTAGAACTCCTGCTCGCGCTCCGGGGTGATCTTGGAGCGGCGTGCGGTGACCTGCGGCGTCGACGTCATGGGGGTGCGCTCTCCTCGCGGTCTCCTGGGTGGCCCTTTCCGGTGTTCCGAGTGTACGGCTACGGAGGCGTATCGGTACACCCGCGTATCGATACGCGAATGTATCGATACACTGGCGTGTCGATAGGAAGCGGGTACGGACCGGCGGGAGACCGCCGGGGACCCGTGTCCACACCCGAAAGAAGTGAGACCGGGGGATGACCTCCCACACCACGCCCGGCCGGCCGGCCGCCGGGAAGAGGGACGCGCGCCGACGGCTCATACGCGAGCTGCTGCTCGTCGCGAGCCTCTTCGCCGTCTACAAGGCGGGCCGGATGCTCTCGACGGGCCGCACCGACGAGGCCCTGCGCAACGCGGACCGCGTCTGGGACGCCGAACGCGCCCTGCACCTGCCCGGCGAGGGCGCCGTGCAGCGGTTGCTGATCCACTCGGACGCCCTCGTGCACACCGCCAACACCTACTACGCCGTGGTGCACTTCCCGGCGACCGCGCTGTTCCTGGTCTGGCTGTACCTGCGGCGCCCACGTCACTACCTGTGGACCCGCCGGGTGCTCGCCGTCCTCACCGGCGCCGCCCTCGCCCTGCACCTGTCCTTCCCGCTCGCGCCCCCGAGGATGCTCGACGCCGCGCACCTGGTGGACACCGGGCAGGTCTACGGGCCCACCGTCTACCGGGCCGAGGCGGCCGCCGACACCGTGGCCAACCAGTTCGCCGCGATGCCCTCGCTGCACTTCGGGTGGGCACTGATGCTGGCCATCGGCATGATCGCGGCCACCCGGTCGCGGTGGCGCGCGCTGTGGCTGCTGCACCCGCTGGTCACCCTGCTCGTGGTGGTCGGCACGGCCAACCACTACTGGCTCGACGCGATCGTGGCCACCGTGCTGCTCGGGGCGACCCTCCTGCTGATCCCCCGCCCGACGGCCGGGCGGGGCGGGGCGAAGACGGGCGCCGGCGCCCCGGTGTCCGTCACGGCGCCGGTCACGGCTCCGGCGGCCGTCTCCGCGCCGGTTCCGGCCCCCGCCGGCGTCTCCGCGTCCGTCCCGGTCTCCGCGGCCGGTGCGACCGCGCCCGTACCCACCGTCGTCGCGTCCGTCGGGGGGCGGCAGTGAACGCCACCGCCCTCGCCGTCGCCCTCTGCCTCGCCGCCGCCGTGACCTACGCGGCCGCCGCCGTCGCGCAGGAGCGGCTCGCCCGCCGCGCCGTCGCCCGCACCGCCACCGCCCTGCTCGGCAACGGCGCCTGGTGGTGGTCTGCCGGGCTGAACGCCGCCGCGGCGCTGCTGCACGCCGCCGCCCTGCGCTACGGCCCCCTCACCCTGGTCCAGCCGCTCGGCGCGCTCACCCTGGTGGCCGCCGTACCGCTGGGCGCGCGCGGCGCCGGACGGCGGGTCTCCGCCACCGAATGGCGGGGCACCCTGGCCACCGTCGTGGGGCTCGGTCTGCTGCTGCTCCCGGCCTCCGGCCCGGCACCCGACGACACCCTCACCCTCGCCGAGGCGCTCGGCGTCTCCGGTGCCACCGCCGCCGTGATCGTCCTGCTCACCGCGCGCAAGGACCCCCGTTCCGGCCTGCGCCACGCCACCGCCTCCGGACTGGCCTCCGCCGCCGCCTCCGCCCTGACCCAGACCGTCGCCGTGGCGGGCGGCCGGGGCGGCGCCCTGCTCAGCGTCCGGGTGGTGACGGTGGCCCTGCTCGTGGTGGTGTTCGCCGTCGGCGGGATGCTGCTCTCGCAGCGCGCCTACCGGGGCGGCCTCGGAGCCCCCCTCGCCGTCGTCAACCTGGCCAATCCACTGGCCGCCGCCGCCATCGGGATGGTCCTGCTCGGCGAACGCATCCAGGGCGGTGCCCTCGGGATCCTGCTCGCCGTCGCCGGAGCCCTGGCCGCCACGCGCGGGGTCCTGCTGCTCACCCGCACCCCGCCCGGCGCACCGGCCGCGTCCACCGAAAGCCGTCCCCTCCGGCCGGCCGTGTGACACCATGATCCGCATGGCTGACCGGTCGTACCTCTCCCTGTGGTCCAGGAACTCCGTCCTCTCCATCGGCTCGGTGGGCTCGGTGCTCTCCATCGGCTCCGTCGGCAGCGTGCTCTCCGTCGCCTCCCTCGGGTCCACGCTCTCGCTGGGCTCGGCGGCCTCCTGGCTGAGCGTGGGCTCCGCCTTCTCCGCCCGCTCCAGCCTCTCCCTGTTCGCCCACCGCTCCCGCGGCGGCATCGCGGTCGTCGGCGCCGTGACGACCGCGGCCCTGGCCACCGCGCTGCTGCGGGCCCGCCGGACCTGAGAACCGTTCCGCCCGCGGTGGCGTCCTCCCACGGGAGAGACCCACACCAACGAGCGGAGTGAACGACCATGGGCATCATCGGCTGGATCATCCTCGGCCTGCTGGCCGGAGGCATCGCCAAGATCCTGCTGCCCGGCCGCGACCCCGGCGGCCTCATAGGCACGACCCTCATCGGCGTCGCCGGATCCTTCATCGGCGGCTGGCTCTCCGTGAAGTTCCTGGACCGCCCGATCCCGAACCACTTCTTCGACCTCGCCACCTGGGGATCCGCCATCGCCGGCTCCCTCGTGCTGCTCATCGTCTACCGCATCCTCTTCGGCAACTCCCGCGACTGACCCGGCGTACCGCGGTGCCTACGCTGGGCCCGCACGGCGCGACGTACGACAGCTGCGAGGAGCCCCGCACCATGAGCCCCATCCCGGTCACCCCCGTCCCCACCGCCGACCTCTACGACGAGTACGGCGAGGACCTCGGCATCTGTGCCACCCCCTTCCGCCGGATCGGCGGCCGCCGGCTCTTCGCCGGCCCCGTGCGCACCCTGCGCTGCCACGAGGACAACGCGCTGCTGCGCCAACTGGTCAACACCCCCGGCGACGGCGCCGTCCTCGTCGTCGACGGCGGCGGCTCGCTGCGCACCGCCCTGGTCGGCGACCTCCTCGCGGGGGCGGCGGCGGCATCCGGGTGGGCCGGGCTGATCGTCAACGGCGCCGTCCGCGACAGCGTCGCCCTCGGCGGGCTCGACCTCGGCGTGCAGGCGCTGGGCACCTGCCCCCGCAAGAGCGGCAAGACGGGTGCGGGCACCGTCGACGAACCGGTCACCATCGGCGGCGTCACCTTCCGGGCCGGGGACACGGTCCACGTCGACGACGACGGCATCGTCGTGCTGCCCGCCGGGCACTGACCCGGGGCGCCGACGCCGGGCAGCGGCGCCGTACGTTTTCCGCCACCCGCGCACACCGGGACCTGGCGGCGGCGGTCCGCGACCGGTTTCACTGCGGGCCCATGAGACGACACAGGATCAGGATCATGGGCCTGCTCGGCGCGCTGACCCTCGCCGCCGGGGTCCTGGCCGGACCCGCCGCGGCGGCGGGCGCCACCCCGCCCGCCGAGTTCGGCACCGACTGGCACGACCCGCTCACCGCCGCCCCACCCGTGGAACGGCCCCCGACCCGCTCCTGCGAGGTGACCCTCGCCGAAGCACAGTTCCGGGACTTCACCCCCTACGAGGGGAACTACGCCCCGCCCGCCGCCTGCGGCCGCTCCGCCTGGGCCAAGGTCGTGCTGCGCCTCGACGGCAAGGTCAAGGGCCGCCAGTACGACCGCCTGGGCAACCTCACCCTCGGCGGCGTGGAGATCCTGCGCACCTCCACCCCCGAACCGTCGCCCGACGGCATCGCATGGTCCGTGGAGAAGGACGTCACCGCGTACCGCGACACCCTCAGCCGCCCCCAGCCCGTCGAGATGCTGATCGGCAACGTCGTCAACGACACCTACACCGGGGTCATCGACGTCAAGGTCACCCTGACCTTCTACGCCGCGGAGGGCCGCACCCCGCCCGCCGACACCCCCGACCTGGTCCTCCCGCTCACCACGCCCGCCGTCACCACCCCGCGCAACACCGAACGGCTCCTCGCCGAGGTCTACGCCACCGGCTCCGGAGGCGGCTGCGAGGAGTACTGGTACCTGACCGTCCCCGACGCCGCCCCCTACTCCTGCAAGGCCGCCGACGGCCCCTACCGCGAGGTGCGGATCTCCGTCGACGGACAGCTCGCCGGCCTCGCCGCCCCCTTCCCGACCGTCTGGACCGGCGGCTGGTCCAACCCCTTCCTCTGGTACGTCACCCCCGGCCCCCGCGCCTTCGACGTCCAGCCCCTGCGCTACGACCTCACCCCCTACGCCGCCCTCCTCAACGACGGCCGCCCGCACCGGATCGAGGTCTCCGTCGCCGGCGTGCCGGCCGGCCAGAGCGGCTGGAGCACCCCCGCCAACCTGCTCCTGTGGCAGGACCACGGCCGCCCGGTCGTCACCGGCGCCCTGACCCGGCACGAGGAGGGCGCCCCGGAGGGCGGCACGCACTGGACCCCCGCCCCCGCCCCCGGCGCCGAACACCGCCTGGACACCGAGGGCGGACACCGCCTCACCGTCACCGGACACCTCGACACCTCCCACGGCCGGGTCACCACCACCGTCGCCCGGGCCGTCCGCGCCACCTCCGCCCACCGCTGGACCGAGGGGGAGGACCGTGACGCCCTCACCGCCTCCTGGAGCGACGAGGAGAGCGTCACCCGGGGCGCCACCACCACCCGCACGCAGCGCGCGTACACCATGGACGGCGAGACCACCCTCGGCCCCGCGGACCGGCTGCGCACCGTGCTGTCCCTCGGCGACCGGGCCGACACGGTGACCCTGCGCGCCGGCCGCGAGGTCGACCGCACCCGGCTCGACGACCGGTACACCGGCGACGCCTCGTACACCGCGAACGTCCCGCGCGAGCAGCGTCACGCCGTCGGCACCACCACCGCCCGCTACCGGCTGTACGGGTCCGCCGTGGGGGACGGCTGTTACGACCGTACGGTGGGCACCGCGCAGGGCACCGTGACGGTGGACCGCCGCCGCTGCTGACACCGCCGGCGCCTACGATGACGCCCCATGGACACGAGTGACGCCGGCAGACGGCTGGTCGACGGCCGCTTCGAACTGATCGGCCCCCTGGGCGCCGGAGGCATGGGGACGGTGTGGCGCGCCCGCGACATCGCCCTGCACCGCGAGGTCGCCCTCAAGGAGGTGCGCCCGCCGGACCCGGCCACCGCCGCCGCCCAGCCCCAACTCGCCGTCCAGCTCCGCGAGCGGGCCGTCCGCGAAGCCCGCGCGCTCGCCCGCCTCACGCACCCGAACGTGGTGACGATCCACCACATCGTGGAGCCCGCGGCCGGGTCGGACGGCCACCCGTGGATCGTGATGGAGCTCGTCAAGGGCGGCTCCCTGTCCGACCGGCTGGCCGCCGGACCGATGCCGCTCGGGGAGGTGCTGCGGCTCGGTCTCGACGTGCTGTCCGCGCTGCGGGCCGCGCACGCCGAGGGCGTCCTGCACCGGGACGTGAAACCGGCCAACGTCCTGCTGCGGCCCGACGGCGGCGCGGTGCTGACCGACTTCGGCATCGCCGCCCTGCACGGGGCGACCGCGCTCACCTCCACCGGGGTGCTGATCGGCTCGCCCGAGTACATCGCGCCCGAGCGGGCACGGGGCGAGGAGGGGCTGGCCGCCTCCGACCTCTGGTCGCTCGGGATGCTGCTCTACGTGGCCGCCGAGGGGACGCACCCGCTGCGCCGGTCCACCAGCCTGGCCACCGTGGTCGCCGTACTGGAGGACCCGATCCCGGCGCCGGTGCGCTCCGGCCCGCTGGGCCCCGTACTGGAACGCCTCCTCGTCCGGGACCCGGCGGCGCGCCCCGACGGGGCGGCGCTGGAAGCACTGCTCAGGGACGCGAGCACCGCTCTCGCGGCAGGGACCGCGGGCTCCCGCGCGGCCGGGCCCGCCCCCGCCCCGGCCCCGGCCACCGCGTCCGTCCCGCCCGGGGCTTACCCGCCCTCCGCGCCCTACGCCCCCGGCCCGGCACCCGCCGCCACCGTCCCCGTGGCGCGCGAGGCCGGCCGCCGCCGTCCGCGCGCCCTCCCCGCCGTCCTGCTGGCGGCCGCCCTGGCCACCGGGATCTTCGGCGCGGTGCAGTGGCTCCCCGACGGCGACACCGGTACCGGCGCCGGTGCCAAACCCGGCGGCGGCGCGAGCCTCCCGGCGACCGCCACCCCCGCGGGCTCCGCCCCCTCCGGATCCGCGCCCGCCGCCCCTCCGCTGGGCCCCCGCACGAGCGCCCCCGCGAGCCAGGCCGCCACCGCCCCCAAGGGCAGCCTGCTCACCCCGGACCGCATCCGCACCGCCCTCGCCGCGCTCAAGCAGCAGACCGGCACCACCACCTTCGCCAAGATGAGCGTCTACGACGAGTACGTCATCGCCTCGGTCCCCACCGCCGCCGGCGCGGAGACCCTGGACTACTGGGAGTACCGCGGCGGTTCCGTCCGGCACACCGGCCCCGCCGGCACGGTCGGGCAGGGCGACCCCCTGATCGACATGGCCGCCGTCGGCTGGGACGCGCTGCCCGCCCTCCTGGAGCGCTCCGCACGCGAACTCGGCGTCCAGAAGCCGTCATCCCGGTACGTCGTCGTCGACCCCTGGATGATGGACCAGGTCCCCTGCATGCGGACCTACCTCAGCGACGAGTACGGCCGCGGCGGCTACGTACTCGCCGGGACCGACGGCCAGGTCAAGAAGGTCGTCCGATCCTGACACCGCGGACCCGTGCGCACGCGGGGGTCCGACACGTCCGGCAGCACCGCAACGTTCCGAGGAGCACGGCCACCATGCCCAGCTGGCGCACCACCCTCACCCGGGCGGGGATCACGACCCCCCGCCTGCGCGACGACTACACGCACACCGCCCGCCGGGTCCTGCGCCGGGAACCGGCCCCCTACGTCACCCTGCGCCTGCTCGCCGCCCCGCCCCTGGTCCCCTGGCTCACCGCCGGACTGGCCTTCATGAACCGGGTCGACGACGTGGCCGAGACCGGCACCCCGGCCGAACGGGCCTCCGCCACCACCGCGTTGGCCGGACACGTCGAGGCGGCCCTCGCCACCGGAGACAGCCCCGACCCCCTGCTGCGCGCCTACGCCCACGCCGTGCGCACCCGGGGCCTGCCGGGGTCCTGGGTGACCCGCTTCCTCGACGGCGCGGCCACCGCCGAGGCGGCCTTCGACGGCTTCGCCGCCGAGGAGGACTTCCAGGCCTACCTCGACGCCTACGCCTGGCCCGGGGTCCTCGTCTTCACCGGCCTCCAGTACGAGGGAGGCCCCGACCCCGAACAGGCCGCCGGCTGGCGCCGGTTCGTCGACGCCGCCCAGCGCGTCGACTTCCTCGCGGACCTGTCCGGGGACCTGGCCGAGGGCCGCCTGTGCATCCCGCGCGCCCGCCTCGACGAGCACGGCGTGACGCGCGCCGACCTGGAGGGGGCCCGCGAAACCCCGGCCGTCCGCGCCCTCCTCGACGCCGAGACCCGCCTCGCCCGCCTCGCCCTGGCCGCCACCGACGGCATCCTGGACCTCACCGAACCGGGGCTGCGCCCGGTGATCGCCGCCATGACGGAACTGATGGACCACCAACTGACCGCGGTGGAAAGGGCCGGCACCGCCGTTCTGCGCCGCGACACCGGATACGGCCTCGTCGCCCCGCTGCGCACCCTCCTGCGGGCCCGCGTCCGCGTCCGCGCCGCCCGGTGACCCCGGCGGACCCGTGACATTCGTACTGCCCGGGTCCGTACAAGCGCATCTGCCGGGTCGGGGGCCCCGTTCGTAGCGTTGGGGACATGACGAAGACCCCGAGCGCGGCGCACCCCGCCCGCATCGCACACCGGYAGGTCCGGGAGCCCGACGCGGACGTGCCCGCGATCCGGTTCCGGCACGCCGCCAAGTCCTTCGGCGCCGTCCGCGCCGTCACCGGGCTCGACCTGGACGTGCGGCGCGGCGAGACCGTCGCCCTCCTCGGCCGCAACGGCGCCGGCAAGTCCACCACCATCGGCCTGCTGCTCGGCCTCGAAGAGCCCGACGCGGGCAGCGTCCGGCTCTTCGGCCGGACCCCCTCCGAGGCGGTGCGGGCCGGGCGGGTGGGTGCGATGCTCCAGGAGGGGCGCGCCGTACCGCGGATCACCGTACGGGAGCTCGTCGCCTTCGTCGCCCGGACCTACCCGGCGCCCCTGCCCGTCCCCGAGGCGCTCGGCCTCGCCGGCCTCACCGACCTCGCCGGGCGCCGCGTCGACCGGCTCTCGGGAGGGCAGGCCCAGCGCGTCCGCTTCGCCGTCGCCCTCGCCGGGAACCCGGAGCTGATCGTGCTCGACGAGCCGACCGCCGCCCTCGATGTGGAATCCCGGCGGGCCTTCTGGGGCTCCATGCGGGCCTACGCCCGGCGCGGCAACACCGTCCTGTTCTCCACCCACTACCTGGAGGAGGCCGACGCCCACGCCGACCGGATCCTGGTGCTCGACGGGGGCGGGATCGTCGCCGACGGCACCGGGGAGCAGCTGCGCCGCACCGCCGCCCGCGGTTCGCTGGTCTGCGTCGACCTGGCGGGCCGTCCGTCGGGCCACCTCGCCGCCCTCCCCGGGGTGGAAGCCGTCGAGGTGCGGGGCGACCGCGCCCGGCTCCGTACGCAGGACCCGGACGCCACCGTGACCGCCCTCGCCGCCCTCGGCGCGGTCCGGGGCATCGAGGTCACCGCGCCCTCGCTCGACGACGTCTTCCTCGCCCTCACCGGCGCCACCGCCGCCACCGCCGCCGGCGCTTCCGGGGGGAACGCCCGATGATCACTGCCTACGTCCGCCTCGAAGTGCGGCGCACCCTGCGCGACGTCTCCTTCGTCGTCTTCGGCATCGGCATGCCGGTCCTGATGTACCTCCTCTTCACCAACCTCGGCGGCGTCGACCCCGAGTGGAAGACCGCCTCGATGGTGGCCATGGCCGCCTACGGGGCCCTCGGCGCGGCCCTGTCCACCGGGACCGGGGTCGCCGAGGACAAGGGCAGCGGCTGGCTGCGGCAGCTGCGGGTCACCCCGATGACCCCGCGCCAGGTGGTGACCGGCCGGGCGCTGACCGGCTCGGTGATCGTCCTGCCCGCCATCGCCGCGGTGCTCGCCGCGGGCGCCTTCGTCAACGGCGTCCGGATGGACGCCTGGCAGTGGGCCGCCGTCGCCCTCGTCCTGTGGCTCGGCGCGCTCCCCTTCACCCTGCTCGGGATCGGCAACGGCTACCGGCTCACCGCCCAGAGCACCGGCTTGGTCAACGTCGGCTGCAGCCTCGCGCTCTCGATCCTCGGCGGTCTCTGGTTCCCGGTCGAGGCGTTCCCGCGGTGGCTGCGCTCCCTCTCCGAGCTGACCCCCACCCGCCGCTTCGCGGAACTCGGCCAGTCCCTCGCCGCCGGCGCCGCCCCCGGCCCGGCCGCCGCCGCGGTGGTCGCGGTGTGGGCCCTGCTGTTCGCCTCGTACGCGGTGCTCTCGTACCGTCGGTCCGCCAGGAAGGTGTGACACATGGAGCAGGTAACCGGAATGACGATGCGGAGCCGACGGGAGCGCGCGGCGGAGCGGAAGGCCGCGTGGGAGGTCAGCAAGGCCGCATGGCGGGCGGCGGAGAAGAAGCGCAAGGCGTGCGGCGAGTCCCCCGACTACGGCCGCGGCCCGATGGGCCCGCCCAACGCCTTCGCGCTGCTGCCGTGGCTGCTGCTGGGCATGGGCGCCATCTCCAACGTCATCAAGGGGGAGACCCCCAACCCGTGGATCGGCGGCCTCGGCCTGCTGGTCTTCAACTCCCTCTACATCACGCTGGTCTTCCGGGCCTTCGACCCGAAGGCGCGCGCGGCGGCCGGCACCCGCTGGTGCCTCGTGGCCCTGGGCGCGGTCACCTGCGCCCTCGCCCTCGCCTACGGGGGCAACTGGCTGCTGTTCTTCCCGCTGTGCGCTCTGGCCACCGGCGCCGTGGTCCGGGGCCGCGAGCTCGCCCCCGCCATGTTCGTGGTCACCGCCCTGGCCGGGCTGATCGCGGGGCAGAAGGAGGGGTGGGACACCCTCGGCATCGTCTACGGGACCTTCCTGTCCGGCATGGTCACCGCCACCATCCTCGCCCTGTCCGAGACGGTCAAGCAGCTCCGTGACACCCGGCAGGAGCTGGCCCGGGCCGCCGTCGACCAGGAGCGGCTGCGCTTCTCCCGCGACCTGCACGACCTGCTCGGCCACACCCTCTCGGTGATCGTCGTGAAGTCCGAGGCCGCTCGCCGGATCGCACCCCGGGACATGGAAGCGGCCCTCGACCAGGTCCGCGACATCGAATCGGTGGGCCGGCAGGCGCTCACCGAGATCCGGGAGGCGGTCACCGGCTACCGCGAGGCGAGCCTGGCCGCCGAACTCGACCGGGCCAGGGGCGCGCTGACCGCCGCCGGCATCGAGCCCGTCGTGCGCCAGTCCGGGCCCCCGCTGCCGCCGCAGACCGCGGCCCTGCTCGGCTGGGTGGTCCGCGAGGCCGCCACCAACGCCATCCGCCACAGCGGAGCGGCCACCTGCGAGATAGAGCTGCACAGCAGCGCGGAGCGGGCCGTACTGGTGATCACCGACGACGGGAACGGCGTAGGCTCGACCCCGCCGGGCAGCGGACTGACCGGCCTGGGCGAACGGCTCGCCCTGGCGGGAGGCACCCTCGGCAGCGGACCGGCCCCGGGCCGCGGGTTCCGGGTCACCGCCGAACTGCCGCTGGAGGCGACCGGTGGGGAAGAGGACGGGGAGGTTCGATGATCAGGGTCCTGCTCGCCGAGGACCAGGGCATGATGCGGGGCGCGCTGGCGCTGCTGCTCGGGCTGGAAGAGGACATCGAGGTGGTGGCCCAGGTCGCCGCCGGGGACGAGATCCTGGCGGCCGCGCTCGAAGCCCGGCCCGATGTCGCCCTGCTCGACATCGAACTGCCCGGCCGCAGCGGTCTCGACGCCGCTGCCGAGCTGCGCACCCGGCTGCCCGGCTGCCGGGTGCTGATCCTGACCACCTTCGGCCGGCCGGGGTACCTGCGCCGCGCGATGGAGGCGGGGGCCGCCGGGTTCCTGGTGAAGGACGGCCCGGTGGAGGAACTGGCCGTCGCCGTGCGCCGGGTGCTCGCCGGGGAGAAGGTGATCGACCCGTCCCTGGCGGCCGCCGCCCTGGGCGCCGGCCCCAACCCGCTGACCCCGCGTGAGATCGACGTCCTCAACGCCGCCGCCGACGGGGCCACCGTCGCCGATGTCGCGGGCCGGGTCCACCTGTCCGAATCGACGGTACGGAACTACCTCTCCGCGGCCATCGGCAAGACGGGCACCCGCAACCGCATGGAGGCCGTACGGGCGGCCCGCCGCCAGGGGTGGCTCTGACCGTACGGGAGGGGGGTGCGAGACCGGCGCGGAAGGCCCGACACCGGGCAGCCGCCGGGCTGGGCGCGGCGTACGTGAAGGACGTCAGTACGCGCCGTTGACGTTGTCGATCGAACCGTAGCGGGCGGCCGCGTAGTTGCAGGCGGCCGTGATGTTGGCGACCGGGTCGTACGAATCCATCGGCGTGCCGGGAACGTGGTAGGCGCGGAAGGTCGGGTCGATGACCTGGAGGAGGCCCTTCGAGGGAATGCCCGCCGCGGCGTTGGAGTCCCAGTTGTTGATGGCCAGGGGATTGCCCGAGGACTCCCGCATCACATTGCGGTGGATTCCGTTGTAGCTGCCGGGAATTCCGTGCCGGGCCATGATGTCCAGGGACTCCCGGATCCAGCCGTCGAGGTTGTTGGCGTACGTGGCCGCGGGCTTCACCGCGGCCGCCGTGACCGCGGTGGCCCTGGCGGCGGCGGCCTTCGCCGCGGCGCCGAGGCGCAGCTTGAGGCCGGGGCGGATGACCGAGGGGTCGGCGCCGATGGCGCTGCGGTTGTCGGCGTAGAGCGTCTGCCACCCGCCGCTCACGGAATGCTCGGCCGCGATCTTCGAAAGGGTGTCCCCGCCCACCACGGAATAGGTGAGGGAGAGCGCCGCCTTTTCGGCGGCGGGCTGCGCCGCCGGCTGTACGGCGGGCCGCGCGAGGGTGCTCGCCGCGGGTGCCGCGGCCGGCTGGGTGACCGCCGCGCCGGCGGTGGTGGCGCTGATCAGCGGGAGGGCGAGTGCCGCGCCTCCCGTGCCGGCGAAGGCCAGCCTACGGGCGATCCGGTACTGCTTCGGCCGACGGTGCTTACCCTTTGCGGACATGGCGCTGTTCCTCACGTGGGGGTACGGGAGAGCCCTGGCGCCGACCGGATTCGGTGTGCGGCCGCCGGGAGTGAGGGTGACCGTAGGCGAGCGCGGGGGACCCGAACAAGGCGCGAATTCCCCCAGGAGATCGACTTCCCGTCGGTGGCCCGGTGAATGACCTTGAATGAAGATCCCGAAAAGGGCGATTTCCTTTCTGGGAAAAGGAAATCGGCGCGGCGCCGGAATTGATGTTGAACGCGTGCGCGTGACTGACATCACGGTTTGACGGGCCGGAATACCGCTTCGCGCAATACGGTCAATTAGCCGACCGATGCTGCCGATTCGGGCGACCGGCGCGATGGTGGCGAATCGCCCATCACGGACTCTTTCCGGCGCCCCTGCGTCTCAGGGGGCGGCGGGCAGCAGCTTCCGGATCGCCGCCACGGCGGCCCGCGGCTCGTCTGCGTGGCAGCGCACCGTACGCACCCGGGTCCGCCGGCCCCACGCCCCGACCACCGTGACCGGCCGGACCAGCTCCAGGGTGACCGAGGTCTGACCGGCCACGGCCGCGTCCAGGACCCCCTCCTCGGGCCGGTTCGCGTCGGGGAAGCGGAGTTCCTCGCGGGCGGAGTCGATCAGCTCCGCCGGTATCCACAGGTCGAGGGAGGTGCGGTGGCGCAGCCGCACCCCGGCGGACCCGACCACGTGAGGCCGGGTGACCGCCGCCGCGTGCAGCCCCAGCGCCAGGAGCACCGTATAGAGGTCGAGGACCAGCATCACCAGGTGGGCGACCGGATACGGGGCGAGAAGGAACGACACTCCGGCCGTCTCCAGCGCGAACACGAAGACCAGCCCGTACGAGGTCGGCGCCTGGGCCCGCGCGTACCCGACGGCGGTGTCCCCCGCCCCGACGCCGTCCCTGCGCCGGGCCGCCCACAGGACGAGGCTCCTCAGCCGGCGTCCCTCGTGCGCCACGAGCAGGCGCGACCGGGCGAGGGCGCCCGGCCCCGCGCCCGTCGCACCGTCCTCCCCGTTCCCCATGGCCCCAGTGAACAGGGGCTCGACCGCACTGCGCCTAGTGGATTTCGGCCAACTCCTTCAGGGTGGCCGCGACCGCCTCCGTGGATGCCGGCAGCAGCGGGAGGCGTACGTCCGGGGTCGGGATCCGGCCCTGCGCGTGCAGTACGCCCTTGACCACCGACGGGTTGGGTTCCGCGAAGGCCGCCGCCGAGAGCCGGGCCAGCGCGTGACCCAGGGCCCGTGCGCGCGGCACGTCACCGGCCCGCCACGCCGCCGCGAGCTCCACGAAGCGCTCCGTCGCCAGATGGGCCGACGCCAGGATCCCGCCGGCCGCCCCGAGCGCCAGCATCGGTGACAGGTACGCGTCGTCCCCGGCGAGGACGGCGAACCCGTCCGGGAGGTCGCCCAGCAGCGCCACCGTGTCCTGGTCGATGCTGCCCCCCGCGTACTTCAGCCCGGCCACTTCCGGCAGGGCCCCGAGCGCCCGCAGCGCGGCCGCGTCCAGCGGCTGCCCCGTCCGGTAGGGGATGTGGTAGACGACCAGCGGTACGGGGCTCACCTCCGCCAGCCGCGCGAAGTGCGCCAACACCCCGGCCGCCGAGGGCCGCAGGAACGACGGCACCGTCACCAGCGCCGCCCCCACCCCCGGCCACCGCGCCAGCCGGGCCAGAGGGGCCTCGCTCGCCCGCGTCCCGCTCGCCCCGGCCCCCACCGTGAGCAGGCCGCCCCGCTCCCGGCAGACCCGGGCGCAGACCTCGGTGACCAGATCGCGCTCGGCCTCCTCCAGCGTGGCCGTCTCCGCGGTGGTGCCGAGGGCCACGATCCCGGCCGCACCCGCGTCGAGCGCCGCGTGGGCGAGGGCCTCCAGGGCCTGCGCGGCGACGTTCCCCGCCCGGTCGAAGGGGGTGATGAGCGGGACGTGGATCCCGTCGAGCGCCGTGGTGTCCGCTGTCGTCTCGTGTGTGTCCAGTCGCATGGGACGAGCTTGGCCCGCCCCGAGCATCGAATCCAGCTCGCATTCCTTACCCGAACCGTAAGCTGGGCCGATGCTCGACGTACGCCGCCTGCGGCTCCTGCGGGAACTCGCCCGCCGCGGCACCATCGCCGCCGTGGCGGAGGCGCTGTCCTTCAGCCCCTCCGCCGTCTCCCAGCAGCTCTCCGTCCTGGAACGGGAGGCCGGGCTGCCGCTGCTGGAACGCACCGGCCGCACGGTCCGGCTCACCCCGGCCGCCCAGAACCTGGTCCGGCACGCCGACGCCGTCCTGGAGCGGCTGGAACGGGCCGACGCCGATCTGGCCGAGGCCCGCGGAGGTCTGGCCGGCGCCCTGCGGATCGGGGCGTTCCCGACCGCCACGCGGGCCATCGTCCCGGCCGCCCTGGTGCACCTGGCCCGCCGCCATCCGGGGCTGGAGCCGATGGTGTCCGAGACCGATCCGGCGGCGGTCGCGCACGCGCTGCGGGCCGGGGACCTGGACGTGGCGCTGGTGCACGAGTACGACCTGGTCCCCGAGCCGCCCGAGCCGGGGCTGGCCACGCGGCCGCTGTACGGGGAGGCGATGTACCTGGCGACCCCGGCGCCGACCACTGCCACCACCCCGGTCGTCCCCGCCCCCACGGCCCCCGCCCCCATGGACCCCGGCGCCCCGCCTGCCGGAGGCCCCGGGCAGGACGCCGTCCTGCGCGCGCACCGGGACGATCCCTGGATCACCGCCACCCCCGGTACCCTCTGCCACGCCATGACCGTCCGGGCCTGCCGGGCCGCCGGGTTCACCCCCCGGGTGCGCCACCGGGTGGACGAGTTCGCCACCGTCCTCGCGCTGGTCGCCGTGGGCCAGGGGGTCGCGGTGGTGCCGCAGCTCGGCGTCACCGGGCCGGCCGGCCCCGCGGTGACCCTCGTCCGCCTGCGCATGGAACGCCGCACCAAGATCGCCTTCCGCAGCGGGGCCGGGGCCCACCCCGCCGTGGCCGCCTTCACGGCCGCCCTGCGGGCCGCCGTACCGCCGGATCTGGCCGCAGCGCGCGCGGAAGCGTGACACAACTCCCGTACCGGTCGGCGCCCGTGTACGTTCGATGATCCAGACCGATCCGAACAGAACGGGGTATGACGTGACGCATCGCGTACGAGGTGTCATCGCGCGGAGCAAGGGCGCACCGGTGGAGACGACCACGATCCTCGTGCCCGACCCGGGGCCGGGCGAAGCCCTGGTCAAGATCCAGGCCTGCGGGGTCTGTCACACCGACCTGCACTACCGGGAGGGCGGGATCAACGACGAGTTCCCCTTCCTCCTCGGTCACGAGGCGGCCGGCATCGTGGAGTCCGTCGGCCCGGACGTCACCTCGGTCGCCCCCGGGGACTTCGTCGTCCTCAACTGGCGTGCGGTGTGCGGCACCTGCCGGGCCTGCCGGCGCGGCCGTCCCTGGTACTGCTTCGCCACGCACAACGCCACCCAGCCCATGACCCTGGAGGACGGCACCCCGCTCTCCCCGGCTCTGGGCATCGGGGCCTTCGCCGAGAAGACACTGGTCGCCGCCGGGCAGTGCACCAAGGTGGACCCGGCCGCCTCCCCGGCCGCCGCCGGGCTCCTCGGCTGCGGGGTGATGGCCGGCCTCGGCGCCGCCCTGAACACCGGCAACGTCGGGCGCGGCGACTCGGTCGCCGTCATCGGGTGCGGGGGAGTGGGCAACGCGGCGGTGGCCGGTGCCCGGCTGGCGGGCGCCTCGAAGATCATCGCCGTGGACCTGGACGACCGGAAGCTGGAGTGGGCGCGCGGCCTCGGAGCCACCCACACCGTCAACGGGCGCACGGAGGACGTGGTCAAGGCCGTCCAGGAGCTGACCGGCGGCAACGGCGCGGACGTCGTCATCGAGGCGGTCGGCCGCCCCGAGACCTACCGGCAGGCCTTCTACGCCCGCGACCTGGCGGGCACGGTGGTGCTGGTCGGCGTACCGACGCCGGAGATGAAGCTCGAACTACCGCTCCTGGACGTCTTCGGGCGCGGCGGCGCGCTGAAGTCCTCCTGGTACGGGGACTGCCTGCCCGAGCGGGACTTCCCGCTCCTGATCGACCTCTACCTCCAGGGCCGGCTCGACCTCGACGCCTTCGTCTCCGAGACCATCCCGCTCGACGGGGTCGAGGACGCCTTCGCCCGCATGGAGCGCGGCGAGGTGCTGCGCTCGGTGGTGCAGTTCTGACCTGACCTGACCTGACCTGACCTGACCTGACCTGACCCGGCTCGACCGGACCATCCGACGGGTGACCGGCCCGCAGGCGGACCTGCGGGCCGGTCGCCCGCCGAGGGGCTCCCCGTCAGGCGCCGAGCAGCGCCAGGAGCGCGCGGACGGCTTCGAGCACGGGCTGTCCGATCGTCCCGACGGTGGCGGCGATGCCGGCCACCGCCATCAGCGCCCGGTGCCGTTCCGCGGGGGGTGCGGCGGCGTCGGCCGTGATGGCCGGGAGTGCGGAGTCGATGATCCGCGCGGACTCGGCGGGCACCTGCGGGCGCAGCTCCGCCAGCAGCGCGAGGAGTTCGCGCAGGGCCTGCTCCAGGGACGGGGCCGCGGGCGCCGCGTGCTGGTGGACGATGCCCTGGTTGCCCTGCCCGCCGTACATGTTCACGGTGTCGCCGCTCATCCGTGGGTCACCCCCGAGTTGCCCTGGCCGCCGTACATGTTCACGGTGTCGCCGAAGTAGTAGTGGCTGGGATTGCTGATGGTCAGGCGCTGCACCTGCACGCGCAGTTCCGTGTCCGGGTTCTCGATCGCGTACGCGATCTGGTGCACGAGCCCGTTGAGGTGGTCGGTGCGGCCGGTGACGAGAGCGGTCGACTGCCCGTTGGACTCGACGGCCAGGACGAAGTGGGAGGCCGCCGTCAGCACGGCCATCATGTCCGCGAAGTAGTACAGGAGGCCGATCCCGGAGGCGGTCCAGACGAACCGGATGGTGCCGTCGAAGGTCGTGTCGGGGCTGCGGGCCAGGACGCCGGCGATGGCGCCGAACACGGTGAAGCCGAGCGCCGCGAGGAGGGTGAGCGCCGTCCGCCGGGCGAAGGTGACGACGGATTCTTTGCGCCGGGGCTTGAGGACGAAGGTGTAGACGCGGGCCACGTTCTGCAGCGGGTACACCGCCCCGCCCACCCACAACAGCCGCTTGGTGACGGTGAGATCGAGCGAGGAGGGCAGCCCGGCGTGGCCGGCCGGCGGCTGCCCCGGCGGGCCCTGCGGCGCCGCCGGTGTGCCGGGCCGCAGCTGCGCCGACGGTGGTGGCGACAACGGTGGTGACTGCCCTGGTCGCGGTGGCCCGTTCGTTTCCATGCATCCCCCTGAGACGGAACCGGGTCGGAGCGGAGCCCCATTAAGGATCTGTCATGCCCCTGCCGCAAGGCGATTTCCGGCCCCGTGGCCCGCCCGGGCGGCGCCACGACGTGCCCGGGACGGCCTAGGGTGCGGAGCATGACCGAACGAGCCGATCAGCAGGCGCCCTTGCAGCCGATGCCCACCGACTGGCACCRCGCCCTCGCGGTGGTCGCCCACCCCGACGACCTGGAGTACGGCTGCGCCGCGGCCATCGCCGACTGGACGGACGGCGGCCGCGAGGTCGTCTACGTCCTGGCCACGCGCGGGGAGGCGGGCATCGACACCATCGCCCCGGACGAGTGCGCCCCGCTGCGCGAGGCCGAGCAGCGCGCGAGCGCGGCCGTCGTCGGGGTTTCCACGGTGGAGTTCCTCGGCCACCGCGACGGGGTCGTCGAGTACGGCCTCGGCCTGCGCCGGGACATCGCGGCGGCCATCCGGCGRCACCGCCCCGAGCTGGTGATCACCCTCAATCACCGGGACACCTGGGGCGGCCCCGGCGGCGGTGGCTACTGGAACACCCCCGACCACCGGGCCGTCGGCCGGGCCACCCTGGACGCCGCCGCCGACGCGGGAAACCGCTGGATCTTCCCGGAGCTGATCTCCGAGCAGGGACTGGAACCCTGGGACGGCGTGCGGTGGGTCGCCGTGGCCGGTACCGCGACGCCGACCCACGCGGCCGACGCCACCCCCGGACTGGAGCGCTCCGTCAGGTCCCTGATGGAGCACAAGGCGTACATCGAGGTGCTGACCGACCAGGACCCGGAGGCGTACGTGCGGACCTTCCTGACCGGCAACGCCGAAGGGGTCGCGGCCCGCTTCGGCGGCCGTCCGGCGGTGGCGTTCGAGGTCTTCCCCCGCTGACGCGCCTGCCCTAACCTGACGTTCCATCAGATAGGGCGGGGGTGCGGGCCACGGTGATCGACACCGTCTCGACGGAGACCGGCGAGGGCGCGGAGCGGCGGGTCCGGCTGGAGGTGGAGGACGGCATCGCCCTCCTCACCCTCTGCCGCCCGGACCGGCTCAACGGCTGGAGCTGGGAGTCCACCCGCCAGCTGGGCCTGCTCGCCGACCGGATCCGCTTCGACCCGTCCGTGCGCGCGGTCCTGCTGCGCGCGGAGGGCCGGGCCTTCTGCGCCGGCATCGACGTCACCGCGCCCGGAGGGGCGATCACCGGGGACTCTCCCGCCGAACGGACCCGCAACTACTACGAGGGCATCCGCTGGGTCCACGAGCGCTTCGCGGTCCTCGCCCGCCTCCCGCAGCCGGTCATCGCCGCCGTGCGGGGATACTGCCTCGGCTTCGGCTTCGAGCTGGCCCTCATGGCGGACATCCGGATCGCCGCGGACGACGCCGTCTTCGCCCTGCCCGAGGCCGGCCTCGGCGTGGCGGTGGACGCCGGGGGCGACCTGAGGATCGCCCGGGAGGCGGGCGCGGGCTGGGCGAAGTTCCTCGCCCTGACCGGCCGCCGGATCGACGCGGCGACGGCCGAACGCCTCCACCTGGTCCAGCTGGTGGTCCCGCCCGACGCGCTGGAGGAGACCTCCCGCGCGCTGGCCGCCGAGATCGCGGCCAACGCCCCGCTCGCCGTCCAGGGCATCAAGCGGGGGATCGACGCCTACGCCGACGCCGCCCTGCCCGCCGCCCTCGACCGGGTCGCCATGACCGCCGCGCTCACCCTCACCTCCGAGGACTGCCGGGAGGGGTACGGGGCCGGGGCCGCCCGCAGGCCCCCGCGCTTCAGGGGAGCATGAGCACCGGCCGGACGGAGATGCTCTCCCACGCCGGCACCGGCCGCCGTCATCGGCCCGGGTCGGGCCCGGTCAGGGGCTGAACGGTGCGCGCCCCAGCTGCTCGCGCACCGGGACCACCCCGGGCTGCACCAGCGCCCGCCGCTGCCAGTTGGCCCCGTCGACGACCAGGGTGTGGCCGGTGACGAAGCGGGCGTAGGGCGAGGCGAGGAAGGTGGCGGCCCAGCCCAGTTCGCGGGGCGCGCCCACGCGCAGCGCGGGCTGCCGGCCGTCCCTGTCGCCGGGCGCGGCGCGCTCCAGGCCGCCCCGGATGTCGGCGCTCATATCGGGGTGCGGGACCAGCCCCGGCACGAGGCCGTTGATCTGGATCCCGTACGGGCCCCATTCCACGGCCAGTGTCTCCACCAGGTTCTTCACCCCGGCCTTCGCGGCGGCGCTGTGCGCGAACCCCGGGCCGCCCGTCCAGGCGTAGGACGCGCCGATGTTCACGATGGAGCCCGGGGTGCCGGCCGCGAGGTGGCGGCGGGCGAACTCCCGGGTCGTGAACCAGGTTCCGGTCAAGGTGGTGTCCACCACGGCCCGCCAGGCGTTGGGGGACAGGTCCTCCGCCGGGCAGGGGAAGTTGGCGGCCGCGTTGTTGACCAGGACGTCCGGCGGTCCGAGCGCCGCCTCGGCCGCGTCGAAGACCTCCGCGACCCGTTCGGGGTCGCGGATGTCGCAGACGGCGGCCGCCACCCGGCCCGCGCCGGGGACGGCCGCCAGTTCCGCGCGCGCCGCTTCGAGCCGCTCCGCGCGGCGGCCGGCGATCACCAGGCCGGCGCCGAGCCGCGCGAACTCGGCGGCGATGGCCTTGCCCAGACCGGTGCCGCCGCCGGTCACGAGGACCACCTGCCCCGCGAAGGTTCCGGGGGGCAGGGCGGCGGCACCGAGGGGCGGTGGCGCGGGCAGGCCGCGCCGAGCGTTGTCCGTCATGGGGGCATCGATAGCGCGCGGGCGCTCAGATCGCCATGCCCGTGACGGGCCTACGGCTTCGGCAGGTACGCCTGCTTGGTGGCGCAGGTCCAGATCACCGGCTTCAGCTTGCCCTTCGCGTTCACGGCGGCCCCGCCGACCCGGCCGTCGTCGGAGACCGACTCGGCCATGCTCGCCTTGTCCGCGGAGAGCCGCGGCAGGGCCAGCAGCGGGCCCGAGCCCGGCCAGAGCTGTGCCTGGTCGGCCTGGGTCGGCTCGTCGGGGTGGAACTTGGCGGTGCCGACGCTGACGTTCGTCGTGGGGCTGATCGCCTCGAAGGTGCCGTACGGGAACGGGTTCAGCACGCCGGGGGAGGTGCCGGGCGCGGTGTACGGGGGCGTCCAGGTCCACGGCTTGTACGCGTACCCCGGGCCGTACCAGTCGTAGCCGACGACGCGGCCGCTCTCGTCGATGCCCTGGACGTAGCTCTCCTGGTACAGGCCGCCGCCGCTGGGGGCGAGGGAGACGGCCGGGCCGCCGTCGGCGGGCCAGAGCACCGGGGTGACCTCCCAGTGCTGCTGGTCGCCGTCGTCGGTGTAGTCCACCTTGGCCGTGCCGAGGATGTCGCCCCTGTTGTTGATGCCCGTGACCAGGTCGACGCGGGCGTGCGGCTCGGCGTTCGCCGGCGGCGCGAGCTCGCGGACCTTCTGGCCGTCCTTCCAGACGAGGCCCACGCCCGCCCGGTTGCGCGAGACGACGTACCCGGCGTCGTTGACGTCGGCCTCGCCGTACGGGTCGTCGCTGCCGGGCAGCGGCGTGATCGCCGCGTCGCCCGCCCGGTAGGTGAACACGTAACCGCCGCCGCCGTTGCCGAAGATCCGGCCGACCATCAGGCCGTCCTTGTTCACGGCGAGCAGCTCGCCGCCGAGGCCCGCCGCGGGCAGCGGGACCTTGTGGAGGGTGGTCCCGGCCCAGTAGACGGGCAGGCCGCCGGAGACACCGACGGACAGGTTGCCCCTGCCGAGGTCGTTGACCCCCTCGGCCTGCCGGTTGCCCGGGTTGTGCAGGGACGACCCGATGGAGCCCAGTACCTGGATCCTGGGCGTGCAGGTGGCGGCGGCCGAGGCCGGGCCCGCGGCGGTGACGATGCCGGCGAGGACGATCGCGGCGGCGGCCGCGGAGGCGCCCCGTCTCATGGGTGTGCTGTTCATCGGATTCCCCCTGTGGTGTGCGGTGGCGGCGCGGCCGTCCGCCCCGAGCGGTGCCGACGACGGGCGCGCGTGATCCCCCATTGCGTCATATGCCGTGTGAAACCGGCGTGTTGATGTTATCTCCAGGCATCGGTGTTGACCCGTCGTTCGTGTGTCTGATTTCGGAATCGGCCGCCCCGGCCGCCGGTGGCACCTGACGGGGCAAGGGCCGGTGAAGGGTCCCCGAGGGGCCCCGAGGGTTCCCAAGGGGGCAAGCGACCGCTTAGTATGCCGCCGAGCGTGGTTCCTCGACGGCGGCTGGAGGCCCCGGATGCAGGCATGGCGAGTACACACGACCGGCGAACCCCGCGAGGCCATGCGCCTCGAAGAGGTGCCCGAACCCGTGCCCGGCGAGGGCGAGGTGAGGCTCAAGGTGCTCGCGGCGAACGTCAACTTCCCCGACGCGCTCCTCGTCCGCGGCCAGTACCAGATCAAGCCGCCCCTGCCCTTCACCCCGGGCGTCGAGATCTGCGGGGAGACCGAGGACGGCCGCCGCGTCATCGCCAACCCGAGCCTGCCCCACGGCGGGTTCGCCGAGTACGTGACCGCCCCCGCGCGCGCCCTCCTGCCCGCCCCGGACACCCTCGACGACGCCGAGGCCGCCGCCCTGCACATCGGCTACCAGACCGGCTGGTTCGGCCTGCACCGCCGCGCCCGGCTGCAGCCCGGTGAGACCCTGCTCGTGCACGCCGCGGCGGGCGGCGTCGGCAGCGCCGCCGTCCAGCTCGGCAAGGCCGCCGGCGCCACCGTCATCGGGGTCGTCGGGGGCAAGGCCAAGGCGCGCACCGCCGAGGAACTGGGCTGCGACCTCGTCATCGACCGCACCGCCGAGGACACGGCCGCCCGCGTCAGGGAGTTCACCGCCGGACGCGGGGCCGACGTCGTCTACGACCCGGTCGGCGGCGACGCCTACACCGCCTCCACCAAGTGCGTGGCCTTCGAGGGCCGGATCGTGGTCGTCGGCTTCGCCGGCGGCACCGTCCCCACGCCCGCCCTCAACCACGCCCTGGTGAAGAACTACGCCATCCTCGGCCTGCACTGGGGTCTGTACGCCGCCAAGGACCCCGCCGCCGTCCTCGCCTGCCACACCGAACTCACCCGCCTTGCCGCCGAGGGCCTCGTCAAACCGCTGGTCAGCGAACGCGTCCCGCTCGCCGCGGCGGCCGACGCCGTCCAGCGCCTCGCCGACGGCACCACCACCGGCCGGCTGGTCGTCGTACCGTCCCTGCCCTCCGTGCCCTCCCTGGCCGGCGCACCCGCCCCGGACGGAGCCGACCGATGACGCCCACCGCCGAGGAGCTCACCGCCCGCACCCGGGCCCTGCTCGCCGCGCACCCGCCCGCCACCACCGCCCGCCCCGACTTCCTGGGTGCCCGCTTCGACGCCGGACTCGCCTGGGTGCACTACCCCGAAGGCCTCGGCGGCCTCGGTGCGCCCCGCTCGCTGCAGGCCGTCGTCGACGCCGAACTGGAGGCCGCCGGGGCCCCGGACAACGACCCGCGCCGCATCGGCATCGGCCTCGGCATGGCGGCCCCCACGATCCTCGCCTACGGGACCGAGGAGCAGAAGCGGCGCTTCCTGCGCCCCCTGTGGCTGGGGGAGGAGGTCTGGTGCCAGCTCTTCAGCGAACCCGGCGCCGGCTCCGACCTCGCCGCCCTCGGCACCCGCGCCGTCCTCGACGACACCACCGGCGAGTGGGTCGTCGACGGCCAGAAGGTGTGGACCTCCAGCGCCCACACCGCCCGCTGGGCCATCCTCATCGCGCGCACCGACCCCACGCTGCCCAAACACCAGGGCATCACCTACTTCCTCTGCGACATGCACGCCCCCGGGGTCGAGGTCCGTCCCCTGCGCCAGATCACCGGCGAGGCCGAGTTCAACGAGGTCTTCCTCACCGGCGTCCGGATCCCCGACGCGCACCGCCTGGGTGCCGTCGGCCAGGGCTGGGCCGTCGCCCGCACCACCCTGATGAACGAGCGCGTCTCGATCGGCGGCATGCGCATCCCCCGCGAGGGCGGCATGATCGGCCCCGTCGCCGCGGTCTGGCGCGAACGCCCCGCACTGCGCACCCACGCCCTGCACCAGCGGCTGCTCGGCCTGTGGGTCGAGGCCGAAGTGGCCCGTCTCACCGGGGAGCGGCTGCGCCAGCAACTCGTCGCCGGCCAGCCCGGCCCCGAGGGCAGCGGCATGAAGCTCACCTTCGCCCGTCTCAACCAGGAGATCAGCGGCCTGGAGGTGGAACTCCTCGGCGAGGAGGGACTCCTCTACGAGGACTGGACCCTGCGCCGTCCCGAGACCGTCGACTTCACCGGCCGTGACGCCGGCTACCGCTACCTGCGCGCCAAGGGCAACAGCATCGAGGGCGGCACCAGCGAAATCCTCCTCAACATCGTCGCCGAACGCGTCCTCGGTCTGCCCGCCGAACCGCGCGACGACAAGGACATCGCCTGGAAGGACCTCGCCCGATGACCGCCTCGCGCGCCTCCCTCGACCTGCTCTACTCCGACACCGAGGAGGAACTCCGCTCCGCCGTCCGGGCGTTGCTCGCCGACCACTGCGCTCCCGCGACCGTGCTGGCCCGCGCGGAGAGCGGTCGCCCGCACGACCCCGGTCTGTGGCGCACGCTCGCCTCCGGGATCGGTGCCGCCGGGCTCCTCGTCCCCGAGAAGCTCGGGGGAGCGGGCGCGAGCCACCGCGAGGCCGCCGTGGTCCTGGAGGAGCTCGGCCGGGCCGTCGCCCCCGTTCCGTACCTGACCGGCTGCGTCCTGGCCACCGAGATCCTGCTCGGGTGCGACACCGCCGAGGCCGGTGACCTGCTGCGCGAACTCGCGGCCGGACGGCGGGTCTGCGTCCCCGCCCTCCCCCTCACCCAGGCCCCCGGCGCCCCCCTGCCCCAGCCGCTGCGCGACACCGGCGGGGGCGCGCTGACCGGCACCGTCACCTCCGTCGCCGACGCGACGGCGGCCGACGTCCTGCTGGTCCTGGCCGACACCGGGCTGCACGCCGTCCCCGCGGCCGGGGCCCGGCTGGCCCCGGCCGTCCCGCTGGACCTCACCCGGCCGCTCGCCACCGTCACCCTCGACGGGACCCCCGGCACCCGCCTCGCGGACCCCGCGACCGCGCGGGCGGCCGTGGCCGGAGCCCTGCTGTCCGGCGCCGGACTGCTGGCCTCCGAACAGCTCGGCCTGGCCGAGTGGTGCCTCACCGAGACCGTCGCCCACGTCCGGGTCCGCCACCAGTTCAACCGCCCCGTCGGCTCCTTCCAGGCCCTCAAGCACCGTCTCGCCCGGCTCTGGCTCGACGTGGCCTCCGCCCGCGCGGCGGCCCGCGCCGCCGCCGAGGCCCTCGCGACGGCGTCACCCGACGCCCCGCTCACGGTCGCGGTCGCCCAGGCCTACTGTTCGGGGGTCGCGGTCCGGGCCGCCGAGGAGTGCGTCCAGCTGCACGGAGGCATCGGCATGACCTGGGAACACCCCGCCCACCTCTACCTCAAGCGGGCCAAGGCCGACTCCCTCGCCCTGGGCACCACGGGCCACCACCTGGGCCTCGTGGCGGATTTCGCGGAACTCCCCGCGCCGGCCTGAAACCGCGGCCGGCCGGCGGACCCGGCGGACCCGGCGGACCCGGCCGACCCGGTGGCCGCGGCCGACGGGCACCGGCCGGCCGCGGCGTCAGGACCGCGCCGGACGGCGCCTGCGGTAGAGCGTGACGCGGTCCGCGTGGCCCAGCCAGCGGACCGTGGGCCGGCAGACGGCCTCGACGGCCCAGTGGCGGCGCAGCTCCGCGAAGAAGGCGGCGTCGGCGCACATCCCGCCGGGGCCCTCGCCGACGTAGAGGAACAGCTCCCCGCGGTAGGCGCGCAGGGCCCGTGCGGCCATCGGGTCCGCGGGAGGGGGCCACACCAGCAGCAGCGTGTGCCCGGGGTGGCGGCGCACGGCGTCGGCCGCCGCGAGCGTTTCGACCTCGGCGTAACGGAAGCCGTGCGTGAAGCCGTTCCCCTCGACGGGATGCAGGTCGGTGGCCACGACGCCGACCCCGGCGAGGGACAACTGCCGTGCCCAGTAGCCGGATCCGGCGCCCACCTCCACCAGGGGCGCGCCGCCGGTGACGGTCCCGATCCACYCCACGGCCGAGGCGGTGCACACCGCCCAGCTGTAGAGACCCGCGAGGTCCTGGCGGCGCAGCATCAGCGGGGACGCGGGACGGTCGCCCGGCAGGTGGTCGAAGACCTCGATCACCGGGCCGTCGGGTCCGGGCGCGCGCAGCGCCGGGTACCACAGCAGCGGCACCATCTGCGGGTTCCGGTCGGCGAGCAGCAGGTCCCGCTCGGGGAGCAGCTCGGCGAGGGAACGGAACGCGTGCCCCCAGCCCGGCAGCATCACCGTCGGCGTGGCCTCCCACATCGCCTGCAACCGGGTGGAGAGCTCGACCAGCCTCTCCACCACGGTCGGACCGGCCGCCGGGGCGGCCAGCGGATCGCTCATGCGGGCGGCTGCTACGACAGGTACCCGTGCCGGACCTCGGCCAGGGCGTCCTCGGCCGGGGCGGCGGGAGGGGTCAGCATCGCCATGTGCGCGACGACGCTGATGCCGTCCCGGTCGGCCGGGGCGGCCGGGCTCGCGGAACCGGCGGTGGCCGCTCCGGTGAGCGCGGCGACGGCGGCCGCGACGACGGCGGCGTTGCGGGTGGTCGTATTCATGCGTGGTCCCCCAGAAGTCTCACGTGGAACAAGAAATGATCTTCAGCAATCAGCTTACACAGCGCGTGACTTGGTGATGCGGACGCCCCTGCGCCCCGGTTCGTACAGCGCCCCCGGCGGCGCCCGGCGGCGCTCGGCGGCCCTCAGCGGCTCTCGGCGCCCTCAGCGGCCGCCCGTGGCTCACTTGGTCCCGCACCCGGCCCCGCCCGCGCCCCGCCACGGGCCGCTTCCTATCCTCGGCCCATGACGGCCACCCTCACCCGCCTCACCGCGCCCGCACTGCGCGCCCACCGCGACGAACTCGCCGCCCTCCTGCGCGACGTCGTCGCGGACGGAGCCTCCCTCGGCTTCCTCACCGGCCTCGGCCACGAGGAGGCCGCCGCCTGGTGGGACTCCCTGCTGCCCACCGTCGAGGAGGGCGCCCTCGCCCTCTGGATCTCCCGGGGCCCCGACGGCCGGCTCGACGGCACCGTCGGCTGGCACCGGGAGACCAAGCCGAACGGCCGCCACCGCGCCGAACTGCGCAAGCTGATGGTCCACCCGTCCGCCCGGGGCCGCGGCACCGCCCGTGCCCTGCTCGCCGAGGCCGAGCACCAGGCCGCCGTCGCCGGGATCGTCCTGCTGTTCCTCGACACGGAGACCGGCAGCCCGGCCGAACGGGTCTACCGCGCGGCCGGCTGGACCGAGGCCGGCACCATCCCCGACTACGCCACCGACCCGGCCGGGCGGCTGTGCCCCACGACCCTCTACTACAAGCATCCCGATCGGGCCGCCGACCGGAGGTGACCTCACCCGCCACGCCGCGTTAGACCCCGTAGCGCGGAACGCCGAGCGAGGGAGACCGTATGTACGCAGCAGCAGCAGCAGCAGCAGCCCGACCGAGCCGCCGCACGGTCCTGCGTACGGCCTTCACCGCGGCCGTGCTCGCCAGCACGGCCGCGGCCCTGGCCCCCGTCCTGGGGGCCCGGCGCCCGCGCCAGACCCTCACCCCGGCGCCGCTCACCGAGGAGACGTACCGCGGCCGCCACATCAGCGTCGACCTCGCGGGGGCCGCGGTGCGCATCGACGGCCGCCCCCTGCACGTCATGCGGCGTGCCGACGGCAGTTACCTCAGCGGGGTCAACCACTTCGAGTCCTTCGCGACCCCGCTGGAGCTGGCCCGTGCCGCCGTCGACGAACTCGGCACCACCCAGCTGGCCCTCGCGGCCCCGCACCACGGCTGACGGACATCCCGGGAGGAGCCCCGCCTTGTACACGCGGCAGAACCAGAAGGACCTGACCGGCGCCCAGAAGAAGCGGTTCACGGCGGCCGTGCTGGAGCTCAAGCGCAACGGCACGTACGACGCGTTCGTGCGGACCCACGACCGGTACTTCGTGCCCGACCGGGACCGCAAACTGCGCGTGGGGCACATGTCCCCGTCCTTCTTCCCCTGGCACCGGCGCTACCTGCTGGAGTTCGAGAAGGAGCTGCGGGCCCTCGACCCGGGGGTGTCCATCCCGTACTGGGACTGGACCACCGACACCAGCCCCGTCTCCTCCCTGTGGGCCGACGACTTCCTCGGCGGCACCGGCCGCGAGGGCGACCGGCAGGTGATGACCGGCCCCTTCGCCTACGAACGCGGCAACTGGACGATCACCGTGGGGATCACCGAGGCCCGCTTCCTCACCCGCAACCTCGGCCGTCCGGACAATCCGATCTCCCTGCCGACCCCGGCCGAACTCCAGTGGGCGCTCGACGACCCCCTCTACGACAGCTCGCCCTGGGACTCCACCGCCGCCGGCGGCGGCTTCCGCAACAAGCTGGAGGGCTGGGCCGCGCCCAAGAGCGAGCGCTGGCGCAACCACAACAAGGTCCACCAGTGGATCGGCGGTCACATGACGGGCGGCACGGCCCCCAACGACCCCGCCTTCTGGCTCCACCACGCCTTCGTGGACCTGCTGTGGGACCGCTGGCAGCAGCAGCACCCCGACTCGGGCTACCTGCCGGCCGCCCCCCTCGCCCCGGGCGACCCCCAGCGGGGCCGGGTGATCGCCCTCGACGAGCCGATGCCGCCGTGGGGCGTCAGCCCGCGCGAGATGTACGGACACCAGGGCGTCTACCGCTACGCGTGAGCTCCCCGCGCCGGGCCCGGTCTCCCGGGCGGGCCGGGGCCGAGGGCATGGGGGAAGGGCCCCCGCCGTCCGGCGGGGGCCCTTCTCATCAGGTCGGGCCGGTGGTCAGCCGCCGTAGCCGCCCTGGGTGTGGTGGTCGCCGTGCTCGCCGCCCGATGCGTTGATGCAGGTGTTGCCGAAGGCGGGGTTCAGCAGGCCGATCACGTTCACGGTGTTGCCGCAGACGTTGACCGGGACGTGGACCGGAACCTGGATGAGGTTGCCCGACAGGACACCGGGGGAGCCGACCGCCGCACCGTGCGCTCCGGCATCGGCAGCCGCCAGACCCGCACCGGCGGCCAGGGCGCTACCGGCAGCAGCGGTGATGACGAACGCCTTTGCGATACGCGACATCAAGATCTCCTCGTGAGATGTGGGGCGCCGCAGTGGTTGCGGCATTTGACATGGCATACAACGCGGCGAGGGCCGAGTGGTCACGGTCCGTAGGCCTAACCGGTGACCGAGAACCGGACGGAGGCGAAGTACTGCCGCACCCGGGTCACCGTTCCGGGCAGCAGGACCGCCACGGCCGGCCCCGCGCAGCGCGGTTCGCGGTAGAGGGTCGCGGTGGCCCGGGTCCGGTTGGTGACGGCCCGGGTGCCGCCGCCCTCCGCCTCGACACAGCCCTTCGGGGAGGCCACGCCGTGGACCCGGTCGTCCTGGCCGACGTACTGGAAGTCGGGCCCGTCGGCCAGGGCGGGGCCCACGGCCCCCGAGAGGCCGGCCGCGGCCAGCAGCAGGGCGGACAGGACGCGTGGTGCGCGGGGGTTCCGAACGGTTCGCATGCCGGTCCAACCCGGACGGCCCCGCCCCGGGTCACGCCTTGTCACCCCCGGCACGCCTGTGCGACCGTGCCCGGAGCGCGGGCGAGGACCGAGGAGAGCACGGATGAGCACAGCGAGCGGCGGCGGACGGCCCCGGGCCGGTACCGCACACGGCACGGTGGAGGGACGGTGGGGCCCCGGCGGGACCGCCGTCTTCCGGGGCGTCCCCTACGCGGCCCCGCCCGTCGGCCCGAGCGCCTTCGCCGCCCCCGGACCCCCGGCGGCCTGGGACGGCGTCCGCGACGCGGGGGAGTTCGGCCCCACCGCCCCCAAGGTGCCCTACCCCGAGACCTTCGCCGCCCTGCTGTCCGACCCGGAGATCCCCGGCGAGGACTGCCTCACCGTCAACGTGTGGACCCCCGACCCGGCGCCCGCGGCCCGGCTGCCCGTCATGGTGTGGCTGCACGGCGGTGCCCACACCCGGGGCTCCTCCGCCGTCCCCGTCTACGACGGCTCCGCCTTCGCCCGCGACGGGGTCGTGCTCGTCTCGGTCAACTTCCGCCTCGGCGTACTCGGGTACGGGCTCTTCCCCGACGCCCCGGCCAACCGCGGCCTCCTCGACCAGATCGCCGCCCTCGAATGGGTCCGGGACAACGTCGCGGCCTTCGGCGGCGACCCCGGCCGGGTCACCGTCTTCGGGGAGTCGGCCGGGGCGATCAGCGTGGGCGCCCTGCTCGCGGCCCCCCGCGCCGAGGGCCTGTTCGCGCGGGCCGTCCTGCAGAGCGGAGCCCCCGAGGCGCTGCCGCGCGAGAAGGTGCGCGCCATGGTCCGCCGGATGGCCTCGCTGCTCAAGGTGCCGGCCACCGCGGCCGCCTTCGGGGCGGCCGGGCTGCCGGCCCTGCTCACCGCCCAGGCTGCCGTCCTGCGTCGCTCCTCCCCGGTGCTCGGCGGCCCCGCCTTCGGCCTGGTGACCGACCCCGCCACGCTGCCCGGCGACCCGCTGGAGGCCGCCGTCGCGTCCGAGGTGCCGCTGCTGCTGGGCTGGACCTCCCAGGAACACCGGCTCTGGCTCGCGCCGACCGGCGCGATGCGGCTGCTGGACCGGCTGGGCCCGCTGACGGTGGCGCTGGGCCGGGTCCGCAGCGGCAAGGACCGGGCCGCCGTACGGGCGCTGCGCGCCGCCCTGCCCGGGGCCGGTCCGGCCGACCTGACCGGGCACCTGCTGACCGACCGGCTGCTGCGCGACCCGCTGCGGCGGATCGCCGGGGCCCGGCGGGCGGCGCCGAGCCACCTGTACGAGTTCGCCTGGCCCAGCGGCGTACCGGGCCTCGGGGCCTGCCACGCCCTGGAGCTCGGCTTCGTCTTCGACACCCTCGGCGTACCGGAGTCGTCCTGGCTGGCCGGGCCGGACGCCCCGCAGGCGCTCGCCGACGAGATGCACGCGGCGTGGGTGCGCTTCGCGGTGACCGGGGACCCCGGCTGGGAGCCCTGGAACGGCAACGGCCCGCCGAAGGTGTTCGGCGGGCCGGAGCCGGAGGCAGTGCGTGCGGAGGCTGCTACTCCACTGGTCCTTCCATGACCTTGCTGATGAACTCGATCGGTCCCTGACCCATGTTCGGCACGTAGGTCTTGGCGTTGTGCTGGCCGCCCGGGATCACTCTCAGGCTGGTGTGGATCGGTCCCTTGGTGTAGGTCGCGACGAACTTCTGCACGTCCGGGAGCGTCTTCTTGTTGCTCTCGTTGTCGCCGACCTGGAAGGCCAGGTAGACGTCCGGGCCCTTCTTGTCGATGAGCTGCTTGGCGAGGAGCTCCGGATTGTTCTCGGCCTTCTCCTTGTCGTGGCCCACCCACAGGGGGGAGTCCGGGACGATGTCCGGTCCGGAGCAGATCGCGGCCTTGAACTTCTCCGGGTACTTGAGCACGGCCTTGAGGCTGGCGAAGCCGCCGGTGGACGAGCCCATGTAGGCCCAGCCGTCACGCGACTTGACCGTGCGGAAGTTCTCCTTCACCAGGTTCGGGACGTCCTCGGTCAGCCAGGTGCCCATCTTGGGCTGCTCCGGGATGTCGGAACCGTCCCAGTAGATGGCCTTGGGTTCGTCCGGCTGCGGGTTGAGCACCGGCATCGCCAGGATGAAGGGCTTGCTCTTGCCCTCGGAGTACCACTGGCTGATGCTCGACTGGAGCTTGAGGTCGGTACCCATCCAGTAGTTGATCGGGTAGCCGGCGCCGCCGGGCAGGGCGATCATGACCGGGAAGCCGCTCTTGGCGAACTTGGGGTCGTTGTACTCCTTCGGAGCCCAGATCCACACCTTCCCCTTGAAGCCGGACTTCTTGCCGTCCAGCTCGGTGACCGCCACGTGGGTGCCGTCCGACAGGGTCGACGCGTTCTTGAACTGGGCCGTCGGGTTCGTGGGCATCAGCGCCTTCGAGTTCGGCGCCTGCTTGGGCGCTCCGCCCTTGTCGCCCGCGGGCTTGCCGAAGGACACGGCCTCGCCCTTGTCGGTGAACGGCGGTATCTCGAAGTAGCTCATGGCGCCCGCGGCGATGCCCGCGAGGGCCAGGACCGAGACTCCGGCGATGATCCACTTCTTCGCCTTGGACTTCCGGCGCGGGGGCTCCTCGCCGTAGGGGGGCTCGTACTGGTCGTACTGCTGCCCCTGCTGCTGGTGCTGCTGCTGGTAGGGCGGCTGCTCGTAGCGGGGCTGCTGCATCGTGGGGGCCTCGTACCCCTGGTCCTGCTGCCCGTAGCCGTTCTGGCCGTAGGGGGCCCCGCCCTGCTGCGGCTGCCCGTAGCCGGGCCGGCCGTAGGGCTGCTGACCCTGCGGGGGGCGGCCCTGCGGGGGCTGCCCGTAGGGAGGCTGGGGCCGGCCCTGGGGCGCGTACTGCGGCTGGCCCTGCTGTCGGCCCTGTTGCTGACCGTACGGGGGCTGCTGCGGGTACTGCCCTTCCGGCCGGTACGGCGGCTGGTACTGCCCGTCGGAATCGTGCGACATCTGCGGTGGTCTCCGGCTGTTGCTGCCCCGTTTGGGGGTGGACTGCTTCCGTTCGAATGATGAACGATAGTCCGTCCGGGTTCCCCATTTTTACTTCTCTTGGCTTTTCCCGGGGGAGGCCGTTACCCGTCGCCTGGTGGGCCCGCGCTGTTCCCGTGCTGTTGGTCCACCGTCCCTGGCTCATGCACACGGCCCTGGGTATGGTGCGTCCGCGCCGCCACCCCCAGACCCCCTCACGCCCGGAGGTACGTCCCGTGTTTGGCATGACCATTTCATGGTCCCGTCGCAAGGCCGCCCTGGCCACCGCCTTCGCCGTCACCGCCGCCGGTACCGCGCTCTGGGCGGGCATCGGAGCCGCACAGCCCGCCCACGCCGCGGCCCTGCCCGCCCCCGACCACGTCGTCGTGGTGGTGTTCGAGAACCACGCCTACAGCCAGGTCATCGACAGCTCCAGTGCCCCGTACATCAACTCCCTGAAGACGGGCGGAGCCAACCTCACCAACTCCTTCGGCGTCACCCACCCGAGCCAGCCCAACTACCTCCAGCTCTTCTCGGGCTCCAACCAGGGCGTCACGAGCGACAGCTGTTACACGCCCGGGTTCAGCTCCGCGCCCAACCTGGCGTCCGAGCTGATAGCCGCCGGCAAGAGCTGGGCCAGCTACAACGAGACCCTCCCCAGCCAGGGCTCCACCACCTGCTCCAGCGGCAACTACGCCCGCAAGCACAACCCCTGGTTCGCCTTCTCCAACGTGCCCACCAGCACGGCCAGGACGATGACGCAGTTCCCCACGGACTACACCACCCTGCCCAAGGTGTCCTTCGTCGTCCCGAACCTCTGCAACGACATGCACGACTGCTCCGTCGGCACCGGCGACACCTGGCTCAAGAACAACCTCAAGGCCTACGCCGACTGGGCCAAGACCCACAACAGCCTCCTGGTCGTCACCTTCGACGAGGACAACCGGCTCGCCGGGAACAAGATCCCGACCGTGCTCTACGGCCAGCCCGTCACCCCCGGCTCCACGTCGAGCACCACCTACAACCACTACGACGTGCTGCGGACGCTGGAGGACCTGGCCGGGCTGACCACCCACGCCGGGAACGCCGCCACCGCCACCGACATCACGGGGATCTGGACCTCCTGACCATGTACGTCGCGGACTCGCGCGCGAACAACGCGCCCGCCGTGCTCCCCGAGTCGCAGGCCGTCGCCCCGGGCACCCGCCCGGGGCGGCGCGCCGCCCTCGCCCCCACGGTGCTCGCCCTCGGCACGGTCAGCCTGATCACCGACGTCTCCTCGGAGATGGTCACGGCCGTGCTCCCGCTCTACCTCGTCGCCGGACTCGGGCTCTCCCCGCTCGGCTTCGGCCTGCTCGACGGCGTCTACAACGGCGTCAGCGCCCTGGTCCGGCTCACCGGAGGCCACCTCGGCGACCGCTTCGGCCGCCACAAGGCACTCGCCGGGATCGGCTACGGCCTCTCCGCCCTGTGCAAGCCGCTCCTGCTGCTCGCGCACACCCTGCCCGCGATCGGCGCCGTGCTCGCCCTCGACCGCACCGGCAAGGGCCTGCGCACCGCCCCGCGCGACGCCCTGATCTCGCTGGCCGCCACCTCCGAGGACCGCGGCCGGGCCTTCGGCGTGCACCGGGCCATGGATACCGCCGGCGCGCTGATCGGGCCGATCCTCGCCTTCCTCATCCTGCGCGGCGCCGCCGGCGGCTACGACGCCGTCTTCACCGTCAGCGCCTGCGTCGCCGCCCTGGGCGTCCTGGTGCTTGTGCTGTTCGTACCGGGCCGCCGCGCCGTGCCCGCCCCCGACGCCGAGCCCGTCTCCCTGCGGGCCTCCCTCGGCCTGCTGCGCCGCCGCGACCTGCGCCGGATCAGCCTCGGCGCCCTGCTGCTGGGCCTGTGCACCGTCAGCGACGCCTTCGTCTTCCTGCTGCTCCAGCGCGCCACCGGAATCGCCGACCGCTGGTTCGCCCTGCTCCCGCTCGGCACCGCGGCCGCCTTCTTCCTGCTGGCCCTGCCGCTCGGCCGGCTCGCCGACCGCGTCGGCCGCCGCCGCGTCTTCCTCGGCGGTCACCTCGCGCTGCTGCTCGTCTACGGACTGCTCCTGGCCGGCGGCGGGCACCCGGCCCTGCCGTACGCGGTGCTCCTGCTGCACGGCGGCTTCTACGCGGCCACCGACGGCGTGCTCATGGCCGAGGCCGCCGGAGCCGTTCCCGAGGAGCACCGCGGCGGCGGGCTGGCCCTCGTCCAGACCGGCCAGGCCCTCGCCCGGTTCGCCGCCTCCCTCGGCTTCGGAGCCGCCTGGACCCTGTGGGGAGCCCGCCCGGCCCTCGCCGTGGCGGCCGTGCTGCTCGCCGCGGCCGTCGCCTGCTGCCTCCGGCTCCGCCCCGCCTGACCCCGCCGCACCCCCGAAAGGCCCCGATGACCGCCACGCCCCCCACGACCACGCCCCCCGAGGCCCCGTCCCCGGCGACCCCGTCCCCGATGACCCCGCGGCGCCGGATGCTGATCCTGGTGAGCGCGGTCGTCCTGCTCGCGGCCGTGGGGGTGCTCGCCTTCGTCCGCGCCTCGTCGCGGGCCGACGAGAAGAACCACGCACGGGCGGGCGGCCCGGCCGTCTCCCACGGCGAGGTGACCCTGGCCCCGGACGGCGGCGGGCGGCGGCTCGTCTTCCGCAACATGGCCTGGGGTCCCTTCCGCGACGAGCTCGCCACCGTCCCGGCGGACGCGCCCGAGGGTCCGCGCACCGCCTCCGGGGTGAAGTGCCTGCGCTTCCACTCCGCCGGGGGCACCGGGATCTGCCTCCAGGCGGAAGCGGGCGCCGTGCAGGAGAGCTACCGGGCGGTGGTGCTCGACTCGCGCCTCAAGGAGATCACCGACCGCCCCCTGGCCGGCATCCCCACCCGCGCCCGGGTCTCGCCCGGCGGCCACCTCGTCGCCTGGACCGTGTTCGTGGGCGGGGACTCGTACGCGGGTACCGACTTCTCCACCCGCACCTCACTGCTGGACCTGCGCACCGGGAAGTACGACGCGTCCCTGGAGGACTTCACGATCCGCAAGGACGGCGAGACCTACCGCAACGCCGACGTGAACTTCTGGGGGGTCACCTTCGCCGCCGACGAGAAGACCTTCTACGCGACGCTGGCCACCGGCGGTCACACCTACCTGGTCCGGGGCGATCTGGCCGCGCGGACGGTGACCACCCTGCGGGAGAACCTCGAATGCCCCTCGCTGTCCCCGGACGGGACCCGTCTGGTGTTCAAGAAGCGGGTGCCCGGCCTGTCGGCCGACGCCCCGTGGCGCCTCTACCTCCTCGACCTGGCCTCGATGAAGGAGACCCCGCTCGCCGAGGAGCGCAGCGTGGACGACCAGGTGGTGTGGAGCGACGAGCGGACCATCGTCTACTCCCTGCCCGGCGACTTCGGCGCCGACCTGTACACCCTGCCGGCCGACGGCAGCGGAGCCCCCGCCCGGCTGATGCCCTCGGCCCTCGCCCCGGCCTTCCTCGGCTGAGCCGCGGAGGAAGGCCGGGAGGGGTCGCAGCACCGTTACGCCGGGATCAGCGTCTTGCGCCGGCGCTTGCGGGGCTGGGCGCCCGACATCCGCAGCTCGATGAGGGCGCGGACGGTGGGCCACTCCTCGTCGAGCACGGAGTAGAAGGCCGTACTGCGCACCGCGCCGTCCAGCCCCCGCGAATGGGCCCGGCGGACCCCTTCGCAGGTGAAGCCGAGACGTTCCATCGCCGCCCGCGAGCGCCCGTTGCGGGCGTCCGCGCGCAGGGAGATGCGGCGCACGCCMCAGGTCTCGAAGGCGTGGCGGAGCATGAGCAGCTTGGCCTCGGTGTTGATCCCCGTGCCCTGGGCACCCGGCGACAGCCAGGTGTTGCCGATCTCGGCGGCATCGGGGATCGCGGTCGCCGGATCCCCGAAGGGGACCCCCGGCACCGCGGGCCACACCAGCGGACCCTGCCAGTAGTCGAGTTCCAGGAACCGGGTCGAACCGACGACCCGCCCGTCAGTGGCTCTGACCACGGCGAACGCAAGCGATCGACCCGCTGCCTGATCTGAGAGGGCGCGGTCGATGTACTCGTGGGACGCCTGCAACCCGTGCGGCACGGGAGTGAAGGCGTAAGTCGTACGATCCTCGGCACCGGCCACGGCCAGGGCCTCGGTGTGGTGGGGGGCGAGGGGCTCAAGCCGCACGGAGCGGCCGACGAGGAGTACGGGTACGGGCACGGAGCCTTCGGTCCTTCTGGGCGGTGGGGTGGTTGCACAGTCTGCGCTCCTGACGTCACCCCCCGCGCAAAACGCGGGTGAAAGGCAACGGGCTGTCAGGTGAACGCGAGTGGCTCAATGTAGCCCCTTAAAGTCCTCTCATGAACCCCCAATTTGGCAATGGCGCGGCATCGTTTTTTGATGACTTTGGTCCGCGCGACGGAGAGCCCGTGATCCTGCTCCACGGACACCCGTTCAACCGCTCGATGTGGGTGCCCCAGGCGACTGCCCTGACGGCTGCGGGATACCGAGTCATCGCCCCTGACCTGCGAGGATACGGGGAGAGCCCGGCTCTGGAGGAGAAGACGACGCTCGCCCGCTTCGCCGATGACGCGGCCGCGCTGCTGGCGGATCTGGGAATCGAACAGGCGGTCGTCGGCGGAGTGTCCATGGGCGGGCAGATCGCTCTGGAGGTCAGGTTGCGCCACCCGGGTCTGGTACGGGCGCTCGTGCTCAGCGACACCTCCCCGGCGCCGGAGACGCCGCAGGGGGTGAAGTTCCGCAGGGAGCTCGCCGAGCGGCTCCTGGAGGAGGGCATGGCCCCGTACGCGGATGAGGTCATGGACAAGATGCTGGCCCCCTACAACCTCATCGCGCAGCCCGGGGCCGCCGCCCGGGTGAGCGCGATGATGCGCGCCACCGACCCCAGGGGGGCGGCCGCGGCCCTGCGCGGACGGGCGGAGCGGCCCGACTACCGGCCCGTACTCGCGGCGCTGCCCGAGACGGTGCCCTGCCTGGTGCTGGTCGGCGCCGACGACGTGTACACCCCGGTCGCGGACGCCGAGGGCATGTGCGCCCTCGCCCCGCACGCCCGGCTCACCGTGATCGAGGGGGCGGGCCACCTGCCGGGAGTCGAGCGGCCCGAGGAGTTCAACCGGGCGCTGCTGGAGTTCCTCGCCGCCCTGTGACCGGCCGCCCCCTGCCGGCCGGGGGCCGGCCGGGGGTATCCGGCGGCCCAGCGAGGTGGCCCATCGAACCCACCCCCTATTGGACCATCCGAACGGGCCATTCCGCTGATCCAATGGACCGGTGACGATACGCTTCCTGCCCGCCCCCGGCGCCCCGCGCCGCCTGGCCGCCGCCCAGTTGAGCAACTCGGTCGGCGACGGCGCCTACTACGTGTGCTCGGCCCTCTACTTCACCCGGGTGGTGGGCCTCTCACCCGCCCAGATCGGCCTGGGCCTGACCCTCGCCTGGGCGGTCGGCTCGGTCGCCGGGGTCCCGCTGGGCGCCCTCGCCGACCGACGGGGACCGCGCGGTACCTCGGTGCTCCTGGCCCTGGCCACCGCCGCGTCCGTGGCCTCCTTCCTGTTCATCCGGTCCTACGGGGCCTTCCTGTGCGCCGTGGTCCTCTACGCCGTCTCCCAGTGCGGTCTCGCGGCCGCCCGGCAGGCGCTGCTCGCGGGGCTCGTCGCCCCGGCGGAGCGGACGGGGGTGCTGGCCCACCTCCAGTCCACGCTCAACGCCGGACTGGCCCTCGGGGCGGCACTGGGCGGACTGGCGCTCGGCGCCGGCACCGAGCGGGCCTACCTCGTGGTCTTCGCCCTGGACGCGCTGAGCTTCCTCGGCTGCGCGGCCCTGCTGGCGACCCTGCCCGCCGTGCCGCCCGTCCCGGACCGGGCGGCGGGGGCGCCCCGGCTGGCGGTGCTGCGCGACCGGCCGTACGCGCTGGTCACCCTGCTCAACGCCGTGCTGCTGCTGCGGATGCCGCTGCTCAGCCTGGCCATACCGCTGTGGATCGTGGAGCGAACCCAGGCTCCCGRCTGGCTGGTGTCGGCGCTGTTCGTACTCAACACCGTGGCCGTGATGCTGTTCCAGGTACGGGCGGCGCGCCCTGTGACCGACCTCGACAGCGCCACGCGGGCGCTGCGGGTCTCCGGGCTGGTGATGGCCCTGTCGTGCGCCGTGTTCGCCGCCTCGGCGCTCCCGGGGGCCGGATGGGCCGCCGCGGCACTGCTCGTACTGGGCGCCGCACTGCAGGCCGACGGCGAGATGCGGCAGTCGGCCGGGTCCTGGCAGATCGGCTTCTCGCTGGCTCCCGCCGAGCACATGGGCCAGTACCAGGGCTTCTTCGGCACCGGGGTGCCGGTGGCCCGCACCCTGGGGCCGCTGCTGCTGACCTCGCTGCTCCTGCTGTGGGGGATCCCCGGCTGGCTGCTGCTCGGCGCCCTGCTGCTGGCCGCCTCCTACGCGATGGGCCCCGCGGTGCGCCGGGCCCGGTCGGCCGCGCCGGCCGAGGACGTCCCGGCCGGGGGCGTGGCCGCGTAGAACGCCCGGGAACCCCCGCCCCGGCTCCCCACGGCCGACCCGGCCGAGGGGACCCGGGCCGTCGGCTGCGATCATCCGTCCATGGACGACGTACTGCGGCGACTGGCCGCCGTGGGCCCCTTCTTCACCGTCGCGCACGGCGAGGGGCCGCCCGGCCCCGGCTTCCGGCCGCTCGGCGAGCTGTACGGGGAGCACCTCGCGCCGTACGTGGCCGAGGTCGGACGGCGGATCGGCAGCGGTCCGGGCCGGGTGGCGGCCTCGACCGCGCAGTTCGGGATCGCCTCGCGGCTGTGGTCGCTGGGCCTGGGCTGCGCCGCGCTCGGCAGCGAGGTCCCCGACCTGGACCCCGCCCGGCTGTGGTGGCGCCTGCCCGCGGCCGGCTCGCTCGAACTGTGGCTCCCCGAGCCGGCCGCCCGGCCGGCCGCGGCCCTCGGCGAGAGCGTGCTCGGGAACCTGGCCGTACTCGACGCCGCGCTGCGCGAGCGGTACGGGGTCTCGGCGAAGGTGCTGCGCGGCAACGCCGCCTCCGGGCTCGTCGGCGCGCTGCGCGTGCTGCTCGACCGGGTCCCGGCGGAACCGGCCGTCGAGCTGGCCGGCGCCCTGCTCGCCGACGGCGGGCCCCTGGCCGGCACCGGCACCTTCGTCCACGAGGAGGGGCTCGGGGTGGCCTTCGTACGGCGCAGCTGCTGCCTGTACTACCGGGTGCCCGGCGGCGGCCTCTGCGGGGACTGCGTGCTGCGGACCAGGTAGCCGCGCCGCGGCCCGGGGCCGTTCGGAGCAGCCGGCGGTGCCGCGGCCGGGCGGTCCGCCGGAGCATCGCCTAGCGTCCGCTGCATGAACGCCCCCACATCGAGGACTCCGGGCGGAGTGTCCCGTCGCGCCGCGCTCACCGGTCTCGCCGCGGGAGCCGGCTCCCTCGCACTGCCGGGCACGGCCCAGGCCGCGCCCACCGCTCCCTCCCCGTCCGCGGCCGCCGCCGATCCCACGCCCGGGGCCATGAAGCTCTTCGCCGATCCGGGCTTCGACTTCGCCGGGCTCCTCGCCCTCGGCGCGGCCGGGATGCGCGCCTCCGAGGTCGGCGAGGTGCTGACCGCCGTCAACGCGGTCAACGCCGCCGGCCCGTCCGAGCAGAGCTACACCGACACCTTCCGCGCCTGGGGCGACCGGCTCGCGGCGCCCCCCGCCGCGGGGCGCCACGGAGGGGAGGTCCCCCCGCAGACCCGCCGCTTCCGCTCGCTGCGCGCCGCGCAGTACTACGCCCAGGCCCTCTTCTACGTGCTGGGCACCACCTCACCCGCCGACGAGAAGGCGGTCTACCTCGCCGGACGCGCCGCCTGGGACGCCTTCACCGGGCTGTGCTCCCCGGCCGCCGTCCGGGCGGAGGTCCCGTACGGGGGTACGCACCTGCCGGTGTGGTTCTTCCGCCCCGAGGACCCCGCCCGGCCGCGCCCCACCGTGATCCTCACCAACGGCAGCGACGGGCAGAACGTGGACATGTGGACCTACGGGGTGTCCGCCGCCCTCGACCGGGGGTGGAACGCCCTCGTCTACGACGGCCCCGGCCAGGGACAGCTGCTCTTCGTCGAGGAGATCCCCTTCACCACCCGCTGGGAGAAGGTGGTCACACCGCTCGTCGACTGGCTGGTGGCCCGGGGGGACGTGGACGCCGGCCGGATCGCCCTCACGGGCCTGAGCATGGGCGGCAACCTGGTCGCCCGTGCCGCGGTCTTCGAGCACCGCCTGGCCGCCGTGGTCTGCCAGCCGGGCTGCCTCAGCCCCTGGCTGGGCTTCGACAAGGAGCTGCGCGACGTCGTCATGCCGGACAAGGCGGAGACCAACCGGGTCTGGAACGAGGACGTGGTCCCCGAGCTGACCCCGCGGCTCGCGTTCACCGTCAAGAAGCGGTTCGAGATCTTCGACCGGCAGGCGCTGCGCCAGGCGCGCGCGGGCAAGGTGCTCACCGACCTCTGGACGCCCGCGCAGGTGGCCATCGGCCTCGACGTCACCAGGCTGGTCCCGAAGATCAAGGCGCCGACGCTCGTCCTGGACTACGACTTCGAGCAGTTCTACCCGGGGCAGCCGCGGCAGATGTACGACCTGCTGCGCTCGCGGCGCGAGTACGTGAAGATGACGGAGGCCACCGGGGCACAGTTGCACTGTTCCCCGATGGCCCCGCAGCAGCACTGCGACGTCGTCTTCGACTGGCTGGACGGAACGCTCCGCCCGGACCGCTCCTAGAAGGTGAGGTTCCAGGAGTCGATCTTGCCGGTGTCGCCGCCGGCGTTGTCGTTCACCCGCAGCTTCCAGGTGCCGTTCGCGACCTCGGAGGAGGCGTTGACGGTGAAGACCTGGTTGATGTTGTCGGTGCCGCCGCCCGCACGGTTGTGGACCGTGTAGACGGAGCCGTCGGGGGCGACTAGGTCGACCTTGAGGTCACCGATGTACGTGTGCACGATGTTCACGCCGACCTTGAGGGTGGCCGGGGCGTTGCCGGTCACTCCGGAGACGGTGATCGGGCTCTCCACGGTGGTGTTGTCACCGATGGCGACGTCCGCGGTGTTCTCGAAGTACTTGCCCGCGGGCGGGGTGGCGCCGACCGCCTTCAGGGCGTCGACCTGGCCCTCGCCGAAGAAGGAGTTGTTCGCGGTCGTACCGGTGCAGCGGCCGTCGGCGGGGCAGGCGATGTCGTTGGCCTGGGTGGCCAGCTTGTCGCGGATCTGCGCCGGGGTGATGCCCGGATTGGCGCTGGCGATCAGCGCCGCGACGCCCACCACGTGCGGGGTGGCCATCGAGGTGCCGCTCTTGGTGCCGTACTTGCCGCCCGGCAGCGTGGAGTAGACGTCCTGGCCCGGGGCCGCGACGTCGATGACGCCCTGGCCGAAGTTGGAGAAGGAGGCCTTGCTGACGCCCGTGCCGTTCGCCGCGACGGTGACCACGCCCGGGAGCTCGGTCGGGATGTCCATGCAGGCGTTGGTGATGGTGCGGGTGACCGGGGTCGAGTCGTTGGGGCTCGCGGTATCGGTCGTCTTGTGCGCGAGGTCGTAGTCCTCGTTGCCCGCCGCGGCGATCTGGAGCGAGCCCTTGCTCTCGGCGTACTCCTGGGCGCGCTTGACGCCCTCGATGATGGCCGCCTGGTCGATGTTGTCCGGGCAGTTGAACTGCCACGGGTCCGTGTAGTAGCTGTTGTTGGTGACCTTGAAGCCGTGGTCACCGGCCCACACGAAGCCGCAGATGGTGTTCTCGGCGAAGAAGAACGAGTTGCCCGGCTCGGCGACGCGCACCGCGGAGATCTTCACGCCCGGGGCCACGCCGACGACGCCCTTGCCGTTCTTGGCGGCGGCGACGGTACCCGCCACGTGGGTGCCGTGGGTGTCCACGTCACGCCAGGCGCCGGTACGGGTGTCGGGCTTGCCGTAGGCGCAGGAGACCGAGTCGGCCGCGTTGAAGTTCGGGGCCAGGTCCTGGTGCTGGTCGTCGACACCGGTGTCCAGGATGCCGACCTTGACCGACGGGGAGCCGGGGGTGACGGCCCAGGCCTGGTCGGCCTTGATCTGGCTCATGTCCGCGCGGACCGGCTCGCCGGCCGCGGTGGAGGCCTGCGCCGGGTTGGCGGGCAGCGCCGGGTTGTAGGCGTCGGCGGGGACGTCCGAGGTACGGGTGGCGCCCACCTGCTGCACCCCGCTGACGCCGCGCATGGTGGAGGCGAAGGTGGCGGAGGTGGAGTGGGCGACGATCACGCCGATCGCGTCGAAGGACGAGAAGACCGTGCCGCCGTTCGCGGTGACGGCCGAGCGGATCGCGGTGCTGTCGCCGGGGGCGCTGATCACGAGGTAGGCACGGGTGCCGGCGGCCCAGGTCGCACTCTGGGAAGCCGGGGCCGCAGCCTTGGGGGCGGCCGCCGGAGCGGAAGCCGGGGCGGAGCCGTTCGGGTTGACGGGAGCGGTGCCGGCGATCGCGGCTGGGGCTCCGAAGGCGAGGGCGGCGCCGAGGGCGGCCGCCATCACCAGGCTACGTCGGGGTCGGCTGGATATGTGGGGTATCAATGCGTCCTCCGATGGCACAGCGGTGCTGTTGGCACCTGCCGGGCCGTACGAAACGAGTGGTGGACGCAAGATGTCAGACGGGCCACCCCGGAGGGAAGTACCTTTTAGCGCAGTGGAGTTACCGGCCGGTTGGCTGAAAATGGTGCTTGGCGGGGGTTCGTCGCCCTTTCGCCTCCCGCAGACGGGGACACCGGCCGGGCTGGGCACCGTGGGGGCGAGCCCTGCCCGGCCGGATCCCGCGGGTGCGCCGGTCAGGCCGGCACACCGTCCTTGGCCCCGGCCGACGGGTCGGCGGAGGGGGTGGTGGAGGGGGTGGCGGAGGAGTCCGTCGAGGGCGCGGGCACCGCGACGGGCGCCTCGTCGGGGCGGGCTCCGTGTCCGTCGTCGATCAGCGTGGATTCGTCGAAGGGCAGCCGGCCCGCGAGGACCTCGGTGGCCCGCTCCCGGTCGAACTCCTTCGTCCACGTTCCGATCAGCACGGTGGCGACGGCGTTGCCCGCGAAGTTGGTCAGGGCACGGGCCTCGCTCATGAAGCGGTCGATGCCCACGATCAGGCCGACGCCGTCGACCAGTTCGGGCCGGTGTGACTGGAGCCCGCCGGCCAGCGTGGCCAGACCCGCCCCGGTGACGCCCGCGGCGCCCTTGGAGGCCACGATCATGAAGAGCAGCAGCGAGATCTGCTCGCCGAGCGCCAGCGGCTTGCCCATGGCCTCCGCCACGAACAGGGAGGACATCGTCAGGTAGATCGCCGTCCCGTCCAGGTTGAAGGAGTAGCCGGTCGGCACGGTGATGCCGGTCACCGGCCGGGAGACGCCGAGGTGTTCCATCTTCGCGATGAGCCGCGGCAGCGCCGACTCCGAGGAGGAGGTCGACAGGATCAGCAGGAACTCCCGCCCCAGGTACCGCAGGAGGGCGAAGACGCTGACGCCCGTACACACCCGCAACAGGGTGCCGAGCACGACGAAGACGAAGAGCAGGCAGGTGGTGTAGAAGCCGATCATGATTACGGCCAGGGACTTCAGCGCGTCGATGCCGGTCGCTCCGACCACCGCCGCCATCGCCCCGAAGGCACCCACCGGTGCCGCCCACATGATCATCGCCAGCACCCGGAACACCAGCTTCTGCACGTGTCCGATCCCGCGCAGCACCGGTTCGCCCGCCGTGCCCATCGCCTGGAGCGCGAACCCGCACAGCAGTGCCACCAGCAGGGTCTGGAGCACCTGGCCCCCGGTGAAGGCGGACACCAGCGTCGTCGGGATGATCCCCAGCAGGAACTCGGGCGTGCTCTGGGCGCCGCCCGCCTTCGCCTGGGCCTCCCCGGCGTGCCGGGCGGCCTCGGTCAGGTGCAGCCCGCTGCCGGGCTCCAGGAGGTTCCCCACGACCAGCCCGATCGCGAGGGCCACCGTCGACATGACCATGAAGTAGCCGAGGGCGAGTCCGCCGACCGCGCCCACCTTGGCGGCCTTGCGGACCGAGCCGATCCCCAGGACGATCGTGCAGAAGATCACGGGCGAGATCATCATCTTGATGAGGTTGACGAAGCCGGTGCCCAACGGCTTGAGCTCGACGGCCACGCCGGGAGCGGCGAAGCCCACGGTGATGCCGAGCAGCACCGCGGCGATCACCGCGATGTAGAGATAGTGGGTCTTGTCGCGCCTGGCGGCCACGTCGCCTCCTGGTGGTGAATGTGTTCCGGGAGACCATCGCCCACCCTGTGACCCCGGTCACCCTTGCGTTCATTGAGTTCACGGCCGGGTGCACACTGAGCGCCATGTTCCGCTTTCCCCGACCGCCCCGCAGCCTCGCCGGCCAGCTCTTCGCCATGCAGGTGCTGCTGGTCGCCGTCGTCGTCGCCGGGTGCGCGGTCTTCGCGTACGCGACCGCCCGGGGCCAGGCCGAGGACGCCGCCCGGCGCCAGGCCGGGGCCGTGGCGCGGTCCGTCGCCGACTCCCCGTCGGTGCGCGAGGCCGTCCGGACCGGCGGGAGCGGGGCGGGCCCCTCGGCGGCCCTCCAGCCCTACGCCGAGCGCGTGCGCGCCGACTCGGGCGTGGACTTCGTGACGATCATGGCCCCGGACGGGCGGCGCTGGACCCACCCGGACCCGCGCCGCATCGGCGAACGCTTCCTCGGCAACACCGCCCCCGCCCTGCGCGGCGAGACCTTCAGCGAGACCTACACCGGCACGCTCGGCCCCTCCATCCGCGTGGTCACCCCCCTCGCCGACGAGGGCGGCCGGATCGTCGGCCTGGTCAGCGCCGGGATCACCGTGCGCGCCGTCAGCGACCGGCTGGCGGAGCAGCTCTCCGCCCTCGCCTGGGTGGCGGCCGGCGCGCTGGCCCTGGGCGGCGTGGGCACGTACGTGGTCAACGCGCGGCTGCGCCGTCACACGCACGGGATGAACGCCGCCGAACTGAGCCGGATGTACGACTACCACCAGGCGGCCCTGCACGGGGTCCGGGAGGGGCTGCTGATGCTCGACGGCCACCGCAGGATCACCCTCGTCAACGACGCCGGCCGCGAACTCCTCGGCCTGCGCGGGGAGATCACCGGCGTCGGCGTCGCCGACCTCGGCCTCCCCGCCCCGCTCACCGGGGCGCTCCTCGCCGACCGTCCGCGGGTCGACGAGGTCCACCTCACCGCCGACCGGGTGCTGGTGGTCAACAGCTCACCGGTGGCCGGCGGGGGCCGCCGCGGCACCGTGGTCACCCTCCGCGACCACACCGAACTCCAGTCGCTCACCGGGGAGCTGGACCACGAAAGGGGCTTCACCCAGGCGCTGCGCTCCCAGGCCCACGAGGCGGCCAACCGGCTCCACACCGTGGTCTCCCTCATCGAACTGGGCCGCAGCGAGGAGGCGGTGGAGTTCGCCACCGCGGAACTGGAGCTGGCCCAGGCCCTGACCGACGAGGTCGTCACCGCCGTCGGCGAGCCGGTGCTGGTCGCCCTGCTGCTCGGCAAGGCGGCGCAGGCGCACGAGCGGGGCATAGAGCTGGTCGTCACCCCGGACAGTGGTGCGAGCGGGGCCGTCGAGGGGATGGACGGGGTCCCCGGGCTCCCGCCCGCGCGCGACCTCGTCACCCTGCTCGGCAACCTGATCGACAACGCCGTCGACGCCCTCACGGGGGTGCCCGGAGCGCGGATCGCCGTCACCGTGCGCCGGGACCCGGACGGCCTGCTGCTGCGGGTCGCCGACAACGGCCCCGGACTGCCCGAGGGGGTGGACGTGTTCCGGCGCGGCTGGTCCGGCAAGGGGGAGGGGCGGGGCCTGGGACTGGCGCTGGTCCGTCAGGTGGCCCACCGGCACGGCGGAGCCGTCGACGCGGTCTCCGGGCCGGTCGGGGGCGCGGAGTTCACCGTCAGCCTGCCGCTGCGCCCCGGCGGTACGGGGCCGGGCGGGGCGGCGGAAGCGCAGGACGGACAGGAGGCGGCGGGGACGGCGGGGACGGCGGGGACGGCGGGGACGGAGGGGACGGAGGGGACGTGGGGGACGGCGGGGACGGAGGGGACGTCGCGGGACCGGATGCCGCGGGCGCGGGAGGTGGGGCCCGGGGAGGCCCGGGACCCGGCCGCGGAAGGCCCGGACCCGCGGCCCCGCATCCCCCGTCAGCGCCGTGCGGGGGGTGCGTCGTGAGCGCCCCCGAGGTGCGGGTGCTGGTGGTCGAGGACGATCCCGTCGCCGCCGCCGCACACGCGCTCTACGTCGGCCGGGTGCCCGGCTTCACGGCCGTGGCCGCCGTCCACTCCCTCGCCGAGGCCACCCGGGTGCTGGAGCGGACCCGGGTCGACCTGCTGCTCCTCGACCTCACCCTGCCCGACGGCCACGGGCTGCGCTTCGCGCGCGGGCTGCGGGCCGCCGGGCATCCCGTCGACGTCATCGCGGTGACCTCGGCCCGGGACCTGGCGGTGGTCCGCGAGAGCGTCTCGCTGGGCGTGGTGCAGTACGTACTGAAGCCCTTCGCCTTCCCGACGCTGCGCGAACGCCTGCTGCGCTACGCCGAGTTCCGTGCGTCGGCGGGCGAGGCGGCCGGTCAGGACGACGTGGACCGGGCGCTCGCCGCACTGCGCGCGCCCGGTCCGGCGGAACTGCCCAAAGGGCTCAGCGCCCCGACCCTGGACCGGGTCGCGGCGCTGCTGCGGGCGGCGCCCGAGGGGCTCACCGCCGCGGGGGCGGCCGAGGCGGCCGGGATCTCGCGGATCACCGCACGCCGGTACCTGGAGCACCTGGTGGACACCGGCCGGGCGGACCGCACCCCCCGGTACGGTCAGGTCGGCCGCCCCGAACTGCACTACCGCTGGCTGGCGGCGGCGGCCGGCTCCGCGTCGAACGCGTAGAACCTGCGGTGGTCCAGCATGTCGGCCGGGGTCACGTCGTTCCACGGCCGCATGGTGTCGCGCAGGTCGACCACGTTGGCGGTGCCGGCGGCCGGCAGGTAGGGGGACTGCGGGTGCTTCGCCTGCCAGTCGGCCCACAGCTTGTCGATGAAGGCGTGGTGCATCCAGAACACCGGGTCGTTGGGGGAGACTCCGGTGGCCATCTGGCCGCCGACCCACACGTGCACCCGGTTGTGCAGGTTGGCGCCGCGCCAGCCCTCCAGGTTGTTGCGGAAGCCGTTGGAGGAGCTGTTCCAGGGCGCCATGTCGTAGACCGGCATCGCCAGGACGGCGTCCACCTCGGCCTTGGTCGGCAGCTGGGCGACGCCCTCGCCGAGCGCGCGGCGCAGGTAGTTGCGCCCGTCGACCCGTACGGTTACCTCCCACTTGCCCGTCGCGTACGCGAAGGGTCCGTCCATGACCTGCCCGTCGCGGGCCCGGCCGGTGCCGCCGAGGAAGTCGGCGGCCCAGAGGGAGGAGCGGGTGGTGCGGTCGGCGGTCCAGTCCCAGTACGGGATCGACACGCTCGCGTCCACCGCCTGAAGAGCCGCCTCGAACTCCAGCAGAAAGCGACGGTGCCAGGGGAGGAAGGAGGGGGAGCGGTGGCCGACGCGGTCGCCCGAGTCGGTGTCGCTCATGATGAAGCCGTTGTGGGTGGTGACGAACCGGTCGTAGCGGCCCGTCCGCTTCAGTTCGAGCAGCGCGTTGGTGAAGGCGCGCTTCTCCTCGGGCGTGAGCGYGGCCTGGTTCTTGCGGACGGTCATGCCATGCCCCCCATCTGCATCGGGGCGAGCTGCGAGCCCTGGAGCTCGCGCACCGCGGCACGGGCCAGCGAGGTCGGGTCGGCGAAGGTCTCGTAGTGGTTGACGACGCTGATCCAGGTGCCGTCCGCGTTCTGCATCACGTGCAGTTCGCGGCCGTCTATCCTCACGGTCGGCAGACCGGGGGAGTGGTGGCCGCCGTGGTGACCGCCCCCCGTGCCGGGGGCTATCTGGATCCGGCGGCCCTGGTACACCTCGTCGACGGTGCCGGCCGGGGTGGTGGCCGCACGGGAGTCGGTGGCGGCGGCGTGCGCGGTGGCGCCCGCGATGCCGAGGACGGTGAGTGCGCCGGCAGTGGTGCCCAAGGCCTGCCGACGGGTGATCTTGTTCATGGCCGAAGGACTATCAGGGCCATGGCGGCAGTTGGCTGCTATCCGGACATCAGCGGATAAGTTTTGTGTAGAACAAATGAAATGATCTTCCTGTTCGGGTCGGTCCCGGCAGCCGGGGCGGGAAGATCTGCGGGTGAAATGCTACTGGACAGTAATTCTTCCGGCATGACGGGGGCGCTATGGAGGGGATCACATGCCGGGGTCGGCCGGAAGGTGTGGCTCGCGCCGCACTTTCCTCAAGCGTTTCCCGAGGGGTGCCGAAGCCGATTTCGTCATGTTCCGCACCCTATAGTCGCGATATGGCTCTTCATGAGACGAAGGACGCGAACGCCAGGGACGCCGATACGGACGTGTTCACGTCCGCCCTCAGCGGCCAGATCCTCCCGAAGTACCGGATGCCCGACGACCACTCGCCCTCCGAGGTGGTCTACTCGCTCCTCCACAACGAGCTGCTCCTCGACGGCAACGCCGCCCAGAACCTGGCCACCTTCTGCACCACCTGGTCGGACGACGGCGTGCACCGCCTGATGAACGAGTGCCTCGACAAGAACATGATCGACAAGGACGAGTACCCGCAGACGGCCGAGATCGAGGCCCGCTGCGTCAACATCCTGGCCGACCTCTGGAACGCCCCGCCCGGCACCTCCGGCACCGGCTGCTCCACCACCGGCTCCAGCGAGGCCGCCATGCTCGGCGGCCTCGCCCTCAAATGGCGCTGGCGGGCCCGCCGCCGGGCCGAGGGCAAACCGGCCGACCGGCCCAACCTGGTCTGCGGCCCCGTGCAGATCTGCTGGGAGAAGTTCGCCCGCTACTTCGACGTCGAGCTCCGGCAGGTCCCCCTGGAGCCCGGCGCGACCGGCCTGGTCCCCCACCAGCTCGCCGCCCACGTCGACGAGAACACCATCGGGGTCGTCGCCATCCTCGGCGTCACCTACACCTGCGACTACGAACCCGTCGCCGAGATCGCCGCCGAGCTCGACCGGATCCAGCAGGAGCACGGCTGGGACATCCCCGTCCACGTGGACGCCGCGAGCGGCGGCTTCGTCGCCCCCTTCCTCCACCCCGACGTGGTGTGGGACTTCCGGCTGCCGCGCGTGGCCTCCGTCAACACCTCCGGGCACAAGTACGGCCTCGCCCCGCTCGGCGTCGGCTGGATCGTCTGGCGCACCGCCGAGCTGCTCCCCGCCGACCTCGTCTTCGACGTGGACTACCTCGGCGGCGACATGCCGACCTTCGCCCTCAACTTCTCCCGCCCCGGCGGCGAGGTCATCGCCCAGTACTACCTCTTCCTGCGGCTGGGCCGCGGCGGCTACCGGCGCGTCCAGCAGGCCTGCGCCGACACCGCGCAGTACCTGGCCGGGGAGATCGCCGGCATGGGCCCCTTCACCCTGCTCTACGACGGCCAGGGCGGGCTGCCCGCCGTCTCCTACACGCTCGCCGACCCGGCCGGCGCCGGGTTCACCCTCTACGACCTCTCCGACCGGCTGCGGATGCGCGGCTGGCAGGTGCCCACGTACCCGCTCCCGGCGGACCGTCAGGACACCGTCATGCAGCGCGTCCTGATCCGCCACGGCGTGACCCGCGACCAGATCGCCCTGCTCGTCACCGACCTGCGGGCGGCCGTCGAACACCTCCGCGCCCACCCGCAGCCGGTCCCCGCCACCGAACCCAGGTCGGGCTTCCACCACTGACCGCCCGCGGTCACCGACCGGAACGGGACCAGCGCATCCCCAGGGCCGTCAGCGCGGCGGCCCGCTCCGGCGGCAGCCCCGCCGCCCGGGAGCGCTGGTTGGCGATCCACGCCCCGAGCCTGAGCTCCTGGTCCCCCCACCGCTCCACGTGCGGGCGGGGGACCCTCAGGTGCCCCTCGCGGGCGTGGAACTGCCGGGCCGCCTCCAGATACGCGGCCCACGCGGAGGCATGGCTGCGGCGCGCGGGCGGACGCTCCTCATCCGGCGCCGGGGACAGCCCCAGCGTGTGCTCCAGCAGCCACCGCTGCGACCACCCCAGCCGCTCCCACCCCAGCCGCTGGGCGCGCACCCACGCGCCGAGGTCCTCGCCCTGCACCAGCACCCGGCCGGGAACCGACGGAAGCCGGCCGCCCGCGTCCAGGTGCACCCGGGTCAGGTGGAAGGCCCGCTGCCAGCCGATGTCCCAGACGGGACACCAGGACGGGTCGATCCGGTCCAGCGCCTCCCGCCGCTCCTCCGACAGCGCCCCCGGACCCTCCCGGCGCGCGGCGGCCCGGTTGTTCTTCATCCACACCCCGACGGGCGCCCCGTGCCAGGTGGCGTCGACCGGCGGCAGCAGGTGCCCGTGCTCGGCGGCCCAGGCCCGCGCCGCCGCCAGGCCCTCCTCGAAGGCCACGTCGAAATGGCTCCACACCATGCCGAGCCCGTCCAGCTCCCGCATCCGCTCCCGGCCCAGCGCGCCCCGGCGGTACGTGCGCCGCGCGTCCGCGATCCACTGGCCCAGCGGGAACCCCGCCAGGGCCGGCGGCCACCCCTCGCCGGACTCCGGCACCCGGTAGGCGAACGGCACCCTCAGGTCCCCGGCCGTCGCCGCGTAGATCCGCGCCGCCTCCGCCCCGCGCCGCCACCGCGTGTGCTCCGGGTTGAGCACCCGCAGCCGGACGAAGGCCGCCAGCAGCGCCGGATCCCGGGGCGTGGAGAAGCTCAGCAGCGCCGCGGCCCCCGGCCCGGGGCCGCCGCTGCCGGCGGCCGCACCGGTCGCCGACGCCGGGCTGCCCGGTGCCTGCGGCTGGGCCAGAGCCTCCACCAAGCGTGAGTCGTGCGCCCTCAGTGCCTCCAGGAGCCGCGCGAGGTCCCCGTAGGCCCGCGAGGTCAGCATCGTCTCGGGGGACTCCCCGGGCCCCAGCAGCACCGGCACCACCAGCGAGGCGACCTTCCCCTCGCCGGGCCGGATCCGCAGCGCCCGGCCCACCGCCTGCACCAGGTCCGGCATGGAACCGCGTACGTCGGCCCAGAACACGGAGTCGCACTCCTTGGTGTCGACACCCTCGCCCAGCACCCGGACACTGCCCAGGAACGCCTTCTCCGCGACCCGGTCCGCGGCGAACGCGTCCAGCACGCGCCGCCGGTGGGCCGCCGTGTGCTGCCCGCACAGCCAGTCCGCCCACACCGTGCGCGGGTACGCCGGCAGCGCCGACCGGCTCGCTGCCCGCAGCCGCGCCGCGACCGCCGGCAGCCCCGCCGCGAAGGCCTCGGCCTCCTTCGTCAGATGGTGGAACACCAGCGTCCGCCGGAACCCCTGGTCCGCCGCGGCCTTCACCAGCGCCGCCTGGAGCGCCGCCAACCGCATCCCGCGCACCCGGTCCGAACGGCCGTCCGCGCCCAGCAGCACCGCCGACCGGAAGCCCGGGTCGCTGATGTCCACGCACACCACCCGGTACGGGGCGCAGATGCCCCGGTCGATGGCCTCCGACAAGGGGAGCGTGTAGCAGCGGGCGCCGAACGGCCCCTCCGGATCGTCCTCCATGGAGGCGACCAGCTCGCCCCGGCCGCGGATCCCGTCGGTGTCCCGGGCGCGCGGACGCCCCTCCCCGTACTCGTCCTCCGCCCCCTCGGCTTCGGGGTCCTCCCCGTCCCGCCACACCCGGGGGGTGGCCGTCATGTACAGCCGGCGGGCGGAGGGGATGCGCGTGTTGTCGTGGACCACCGCCCAGGGCTTGCCGATCCGCCCCGACGTACGGTGCGCCTCGTCGACCACGATCAGGTCCCAGGGCGGCAGACCCGCCAGGTGCGCCCGCTCGACGGTGCCCTGCCCCAGCGACGCGTACGTGGCGAACACGGTCACCCGCTCCACCGGCCCGGCGCCCCACCGGGCCAGTTGGCCCGGATCGGTGGTGGTCGGCAGTCCCGCCTCCTCGGCGCGCAGCGAGCACACCGCGACGGCGCGCCCGGTGCGGCCGCCCGCCCGCCAGGCGGACACGGTCTGCACGAGCAGGTCGAGCGAGGGCACCAGGACGAGCACCCGCCCCGCCCGCAACTCCTCGGCGGAGCGGACGGCGACCAGGGACTTGCCCGACCCGGTCGCCATGATCACCTGGGTGCGCAGACCCCGTCCGGGGAGCCGGCCGTCGGCCGGGGGCTGCAGGGCGCGCACGACGGAGTCGACGGCCTCTCGCTGATGCGCGCGCAACTGCGGCTTCGCCATCCGACTCGTCACCCCGTCCCCTTTGATCTGCCTGTTCTGTTCCAGGTCCTATCTTGCCCGGATTCTGAGACAAACAGGGGAAGGGGGAGGTCCGGACGGGTCACGTCCGGACTGTCACGTCCGCACCGTTGCGTCCGGACGGTTCGGATCCGGACCGCCGCGCGCCCCGGGTGGTCACCCGGGGGCGGCCGGCCGCTCGCGGAGGACGGCCGGTCACATGCGGGCGCCGAAGTTCTGCGTCCACCAGGGGCCGCCCGCACCCGGGCGCATGCCCACGCCTATGTCCTTGAAGGAGCAGTTCAGGATATTGGCCCGGTGACCCGGGCTCTTCATCCACGCGTCCATCACGTCCTGCGCCGTCTGCTGACCCTTCGCGATGTTCTCCCCGTACGTCGACCAGCGGTACCCGGCGGCCGTCGTCCGCGTTCCCGGGTCGCCGCCGTCGGGGTCGGTGTGCGAGAAGTAGTCCCGCTGCGCCATGTCCTCCGAGTGCCCCTGGGCCGCGGAGCGCAGCTGCGCGTCCTCCTTGAGCGGCCCGCAGCCGGCCGCCGCCCGCTCGGAGTTGACCAGGGCGATGACCTGCCCCGCCACGCCCGCCGGAGCGGGCGCCGGAGCCGGTGCGGCCGGGCGCGGCGCGCTGGTCTTCGGCGGCGTGGGCGCGGGGGCCTTCGACGAGCTGGCGGAGGGCGAGGGGGAAGCCGAAGCGGAAGCGGACGCCGAGGGCGAGGGAGAGGCCGAAGCGGAGGCCGAGGGCGAGGCCGACGCGGAGGGCGCCCCCGCGTTCGCGTCGGGGGCCGACAGCGCGGCCAGCGGGGACGCGGACGCGCTGCCGGCCGCCTCGGTGCCCCTCTTGCCGGGCAGCGAGCCGAGGTAGACCAGGCCGCCGCCCGCCACGCACGCGGCGATCACCGCCCCGCCGACCGCCCGGCRCCGGTTCTGCCGCTTCCTGCGCTGCGCCCCGCGGCCGGCGTCCGCCCCGGAGCCCGAGTCGCCCGCGTCGCCCCCCTTGCGGCGCGCCGCCCGGCCCGGTCCGGACACCACCGGGGCGAGCTGGGTCTCCGCCCCGGCGAAAGCCGCGCCCGCCGGGGCGAACGCCGCGCCGGCGGTGGCCGACCGTACGCCCGCCAGCAGCGCCGCCGTCACCGGGACCAGCGCCAGACCGGCCAGCAGCCCCTCCGCCGGGACCAGACCGTTCCACAGCCCCGAGCAGCGCAGGCATTCCCGGGCGTGCCGGGCTATTCGCTTGCGCCACAGGGCGGAGGGCCGCCCGTCCCACGTGCCGGTCATCGCCCGCAGCCCCTCACAGGGCGGCTGCGTCTCCAGTGCCCGCTCCACCACCCGGGCCGACTCCAGCTGCGCCTTCATCCGCTGCACCCGCACCGCCGCGTGCTGCGGGGTCAGCTCCAGCGCCGCGGCCATCTCGGCCCGGGTGACCTCCCCGGCGCACTCCAGCCACCACAACGACAGCAGCGCCCGGTCGTCGGGCTCCAGCCAGCGCGTGGCGCGGGCGGTCTCGCGCCGCTGCCCCGACAGGTGGAGCCGCGCGACGGTCAGGTCGGCGAAGTCGGCGCCGGGGTCGGCGAGGTCGCCGGCCTCCTCCAGGCCGCTCTGCCCCGGGCCGTTCTGACGGGACTGCCAGTGCGCCCGGACCCGGTTCATCGTGATCGCCACCAGCCAGGACCGGAAGCTCTCGTCCGCACGCAGGCCGCTCAGCCCGTCGAGCGCGCGCAGCATCGTGTCCTGTACGACGTCGTCCACGTCGACCGACCCGTTCAGGGCGCGCCCGACGATGTTGTAGACGAGCGGCAGGTGGGTGCTGACGAGCTCGTCCTGCGCGCGGGGATCACCCGTGCGGGTCGCTGCCACCAGCGCTGCCGTGTGCTGTGTACTCATGTGAAAGTCCCTGTCCGTACCGGCGGTCGATGATGCCCAATAACTGGGAGACCGTCGAGTGGGGCCCCGATAACACTTATCCGGAAGAAGTTTCCGGGAAAATCCGCGGAGCCGCTCGGCGCGGGCGTCCGGACGGCTCAGAGCAGCGGGGCAAGTGCCCGCGCGGCCTCCCGAAGGGCCGGCGCGTACCCCTCGGCCTCCTGACGGGAGACCAGGAAGGTGACGGTGGTGACGGAGACCCCGCCGAGCGGCCGGCCGTCCGGTCCGGCGACGGCCACCCCGGCGCAGCGGATCGAGGGCTCGTTCTCCTCGTCGTCCACGGCGAACCCCCGCGCGCGCACCGCCGCGAGCTCCGCCTCCAGTTCCACCGCCGTGGTCAGCGTCCTCGGGGTGCGGCGCGGCAGACCGGCCGAGGCGACCAGGGCACGCACCTCCTCCGGAGGCAGCAGGGCCAGGACGCTCTTGCCGATCGCCGTGGTGTGCAGCGGCATCCGGGTGCCCACGCGCGAGGCGGTCCGGAAGGGCTGGTCGGCCTCCAGCTTGCGGATGTAGGTGATGGTCTCCCCGGTGTGCAGCGCCAGGTGCACCGTCTGGCCGGTCTCCCGCCGCAGTTCGCGCAGGACCTCGTCGACGCCGGCCGGCTCCGCGGCGCGGACCAGGGCCGACAGGCCGTGCAGCCGGGGGCCGGTCGCGTAGCGGCCGTCGCCTTCCGGGCGGACGAAGCCCTGCTCGATCAGGGCGGCCAGGATCCGGAAGGTGCTCGACTTCGGTACGGCCGCCGCCGTCATGACGTCGGTGAGGCGGTGCGGGCCGCCCGGCGCGGCGACGGCCTCCAGGATCCGCAGGGACTTCTCCAGGGCGGACCCCGCCGCAGAGGTACGGCCCGCGCGAGCGGGCCCCGCCTTCTCGGCGGCGGCCTCCGTCACGTCCCGGGATGCGTCCTCGGACACGTCCTCGGATCCCGGCCCGGACCCTTCCTCCGGCCTTTGCCCCGGTCCTTGCTCCGTTGACACGTCATCTCCCGGCATGGGTAGGGTCTGGACCACGAAGTTCCGCCACACGATACCTCGTTCCACTACGTGGAACACATCGGAGGGTGCTTTGTCCTGCCACCCGTACGCGGTGATAGCCGCCCAGCGCCTGCTGCCGGTGCTGCGCAACACCGGTCCGGACGAGGCCGTCCGGGCCGCCACGGACCTGCTCGCCGCCGGCTGCCGCGCCGTGGAGCTCACCACCTCCACCCCCGGCTGGGCCTCGGCCGTCGCCCGCACCGCCCCGCTCACCGACGCCCGCGGGCGCCGCGCGCTGATCGGCGTGGGCACCGTGACGACCCGCGCGCAGGCCGAGGAGGCACTCGACGCGGGCGCCGGCTTCCTGGTCTCCCCCTACCCGGCCCCCGCGGTCCGCGAGGTCGCGCGGCGGCGCGCGGCGGTGTTCGTCGAAGGCGGGTTCACCCCCGGCGAGATCGCCGCCGCCGTCCGGTCCGCCGGCGCCGCGAAGGTCTTCCCCGCCCACGTCGGCGGCCCGGACTTCATCCGCTCCCTCAAGGCGGTCCTCCCCGACGCCCTGCTCATCGCCACCGGAGGCATCCGGCCCGACGAGGTCCGCACCTGGCTCGCGGCGGGCGCGAGCGCCGTCGGCATCGGCGGCGGCCTGCCCGCGGACCCGGCCCGGCTGGCGGCGCTCTTCGCGGAACCGGCCGGACCGTGCTGCGCCGCGTGCGGGGCGGACCCCGGCGCTCCCGGCGACGGGGTGCGGTGACGATGGCCGCCGCATCCCGCGCGTACGACGTCCTCGTGCTCGGCGAGGTCCTGGTCGAGATCCACGCCCGCTCGGCCCTGAGCGCGGTGGCCGACGGAACCACCGCCCGCATCTCCTTCTCCGGCGACGCGCTCAACGCCGCGGCCGCCGCGGCGGCGGCCGGAGCGCGCACCGCACTCCTCACGGTCGTCGGCGACGACGAACTCGGCGGCCCGCTGCTGCGCCGCGCCGCCGAACTCGGAGTCGACGTCTCCCACGTCCACCGCGCCGCCCGCCCCAACGGCGCCTACCTGCTCGGCGCCGACACCGACGGGGACCGGGAGTTCGTCTACTGGCGCACCCGCAGCGCCGGTTCCACCCTCTCGCCGGCCCACACCCGGGCCTGGCGGGAGCTGCTGGCCGGCACCGGGGCGCTCATCACCAGCGGGATCACCGGCGCGCTCTCGCCGAGCGCCCGGGAGGCCGTACTGGACGCCGCCCGCACCGTCCACGCGGCCGGCGGGCACCTCACGTACGACCCCAACCACCGGCCCCGGCTGACCGGGCGCGACCGGGCCCGGGACCTGCTGGCCCGGATCGCGCCGATGACCGGGCTGCTCAAGACCTCCTGCCCGGCCGACGCGCTCGCCCTGGTGGACACCGCCGACCCGCAGGTCGCGGCGGTCCGCTACCGGGCGCTGGGGGCCCGTGCCGTCGCCGTCACCTGCGGCGCCGGGCGGCTGCTGCTGGACGAGGGCTCCCGGGTGGCCCGCTTCCCGGTCCCGCCCAACCCGGCGCCCGTGGACGCGACCGGCGCCGGGGACTGTTTCACCGGCACGGCCACGGCCCGGATCGTGCTGGGCGACACCCTGGAGCGGGCGGTGGCCCACGGGGTGGCGGCCGCCTCCCTCTCGGTTTCGGGGCGCGGGGGCACCGGGTGCGTGCCGGCCTTCGCGGACACGGCCGCGCTGGCGGCTACGGTCCGTCCGGGTACGCGACCGGGTCCGTGACCCAGCCCGCCGCGAGGACGAGGCGCGAGGTGCGGTGGACGGCCAGGAACCCGAAGGGCCGGTCGAAGGTCACCTTCGCCCCGCGGGTCCGGTAGCGCCGGCCCGGCGCCGCGCTGCCCGGCGCGGTGGCGATCGCCGTCACGGCGGCGGCCTCGAACCCGCGCGCGTGGAAGCGGGCCAGTGCGGCCTGCCGGGCCGAGCCCACCGCGAGCGGCTCCGGGCTGATACCGGGGAAGTGGCCGCGGCCGGGGTCCGAGGCCGTCTCCAGGCCGAACACCCCGGCCCGCTCCAGGAGATCGTGCTCCGCGCGCACCTCGAAGGCGGCCGTCTCGATGAAGAGCCGGGGCTCGGGGGATGCGGAGACCACCGTGCCGGTGAGCAGGCCGGGGCCGGGAGCGCCGTTCGGCAGCAGGCTCACGCCCGTTGCGGGGAGGGCGCGGGTGGCGGCCCGGATGCCGGTGCCGAGCACGTCCCCGGGGCGGGCCCGCGGCTCGCCCAGCACGAGGTGGACGTCGACCCCGGTGTCCGCGACCACCTCCAGCAGGGTGACCGCCCCGCCGGGGCCCCGGGCCACCTTCACCCGGTCCAGCAGGGCCGTGTCGCGGCGCAGCATGCGCAGGGGCCGGCCGGCCCATGGTCCCTCGTGCGCCTCGCCGTACCCCTCACGGAACGGCCGGATCCAGCTCAGCCGCAGCGCGAGCGCCGAGGCCAGCACCAGTTGGACCGGGTCGGGTCCCTCCGGCAGCGTGACCGGCATCCGCTCGATCATGCCGTCGGTGCCCTCGCGGGCCCAAGCGTCCAGCACCTCGCGGTCGCGGTCCGCGTCCCCGCTCAGCGTGCCCCTCGCGGCGGGCGGGAGCGCCGCCGACCAGCCGGGTTCCAGGGGAAGGTCCTCGCGGGTCCAGAGTCCGGTCGCCGACCGCAGCCCCCGTACCGTCCCCAGCGCGGCCAGCAGCTCCCGTGCGGCCGGCGCCGCGTCCTCGGCGGGTATGCCGAGCGCCTCGGCCAGCTCCGTCCGTGCCGGGCCGGCCGCGCCGCCCGCGAGGAGGGCGAGCAGCGGCCAGAGCCCGGCCGCGGTGAAGACGGTTCCCGCCTCCGCGGTCGGGGCGGCGGCCGCCCAGCGTGCCGTGAGCCGGTTGACCGCGCGTACCGTCGAGTTCCTCATGCGCGCGAGGGTACGTGGGGGGCGCCGCCGGGCCGGAACGGTTTTMCTCGGCCCGGCGGCGCCGGTCGGGGGGCCGGCGGGGAGGCAGCCGGTCCGGGGGAGCGGGAGGACAGCCGGTCCGGGGACCGGCAGCGCAGCAGGTCCGGGGACCGGCAGCGCAGCAGGTCCGGGGGAGCCCGTCAGAGGCCCCGCAGCCCCCGGTCGACGGCCGTGGTCAGCTCGGCGTCGGCCGTGTCCCCGTCCAGGGACCGGAACACCGCCCCGCCGAGGCCCTGTTCGCGGACGTGTCGGGCCTTCGCGTTCAGCACCTGCGGGTCGTCTTGGGCCGGCGCCGTCGGGACGAAGGCCGGCAGCTCGTGACTCCGGCGCCGCTCGCGGCCGTACGCGTCGAGCCGGTCGCGGAACTCCTCGGCCAGCGCCGAGAAGCCGCGCTTGTCCTGCGGCCGGTACCCCGTGTCGGCGTCGCCCGCCGAGCCGGGCCACTCCCGGTCCAGGTCGACGCCGTCGAAGAGGCCGGCCGCCGAGCCCCGGCCGCCCTGCGACCCGTCCTGCGGGCCGGCCGCGGCGGGTGCGAAGGCGGTCAGCGGGGAGAGCGAGCAGGCGGCGACGGCCGGCCTTCCGAGCATGCTGCGGCGCATGGGCTTCCTTCGCGGATGCGGTGAGTGGTGCTCGTAAGCCGGAAACTATTGGTCTGGACCAGCCGGGTCAAGGGGGCGGCCACCCCCGGGTTCCGCGCGACCGCCCGGCCGTCCGAAAAACATCCTCCACGGCCCTGGGCACCTCTGCGCCCCCTCGCTACCCTCCGCGCATGATTCCCACGGTGGTCTGGGGCACCGGCAACGTCGGCCGCGCGGCGATCCGCGCCGTCGAGGCCCACCCGGCGCTCGCCCTCACGGCAGTGATCGTCCACAACCCCGGCAAGATCGGCCGCGACGCGGGCGAACTCGCCGGACTCGACCGGCGGCTGGGGGTGGCGGCGACCGGCGACGCCGCGGCGGTGCTCGCCGCCCGGCCCGCCGCCGTCGTCTACGCGGCGTCCGGCGACGTCCGTCCCGACGGCGCCCTCACCGACATCACCCGGGCGATCGCGGCCGGAGCGGTCGTCGTCAGCCCCGCCCTCTACCCCCTCTACGACCACCGCGGCGCCCCGCCCGAGTTCCGGGACCCGGTCCTGGCGGCGGTCGCGGAAGGCGGCGGCTCCCTCTTCGCCTCCGGCGTCGACCCCGGCTGGGGCAACGACGTGCTCCCGCTGCTGCTCAGCGGACTCGGCACCACGGTGGACGTGATCCGCTGCCAGGAGATCTTCGACTACTCCACGTACGACCAGCCGGACTCCGTCCGCCACCTGGTCGGCATGGGCCGGCCCATGGACCACGAGCCGATGATGCTCATGCCCTCGGTCCCGACCATGGTGTGGGGCGGCCAGATCCGGATGATGGCCCGCGCCCTCGGCGTGGAACTCGACGAGATCCGCGAGACCTCGGACCGGCGCGCCCTCGACACCACCGTGACCACCCGCACCATGGGCGAGTTCGAGGCCGGCACCCAGGGCGCCATCCGCTTCGAGGTGCAGGGCATCGTCGACGGCGAGCCCCGCATCGTCATCGAACACGTCACCCGCATCCACCCGTCCTGCGCACCCGACTGGCCCACCCCGCCCGACGGGACCGGGGCCCACCGGGTCGTCATCGAGGGCCGCCCGCGCATCGAGGTCACCGTCGAGTGCACCGACGAGGACGACAACCGCTCCGCCGGGGGCAACGCCACCGCCGTCGGCCGGCTCGTCGGCGCAATCGACTGGCTGGTCGACGCCGAACCGGGGCTCTACGACGCGCTCGACGTCCCGCTGCGACCCGCAGTCGGCAAACTCGGAAGGAAGCAGCCATGAGGATCGACGTTCCCGAAGGACAGCACCCGATCGAGTACGTGTGGGGCGATCTGGTACCCGGCATCGGCATGGCCGCGGCCAACTTCTCCCTGTCCGTCTACGCGCACACCACTCTCGGCCTGCGCGAGTTCGAGGCCGCCCGGCTGCGCATCGCGCAGATCAACGGCTGCGTCTTCTGCCTCGACTGGCGCACCGACCGGGACGGGGAGAAGGTCGAGGAGGGGTTCGCCGACGCGGTGACCGAGTGGCGGACCACCGGGGCCTTCGACGACCGCACCCGGCTGGCGGCCGAGTACGCGGAGCGCTACGCCCTGGACCACCACAACCTCGACGAGGAGTTCTGGGCGCGGATGACCGCGCACTACAGCCAGTTGGAGATCGTGGAGCTGAGCATGAGCATCGGCTCCTGGCTCGCCTTCGGCAGGCTCAACCACGTGCTGGGCCTCGACAGCGTCTGTGTGCTGCCGGGCGGCTGAAGCGGCCCGGGGCCGTGCGGAGGCGGTTCCGCACGGCCCCGGGACCGGACCGCCGCCCTCAGAGGTCGGTGGCGATGATCTTCTCTATGTTCCGTTCGGCGAGGGCCGTGATCGTCACGAACGGGTTGACGCTGGTGTTGCCGGGGATCAGCGCTCCGTCGATCACGTACAGGCCGGCGTAGCCGCGCAGGCGGCCGTAGTTGTCGGTGGCCTTGTTCAGCACGGCGCCGCCGAGCGGGTGGTACGTGAGGTGGTCGCCCCAGATCTTGTTGGTGCCGAAGAGGTCGGTCCGGTAGATCGTCCCCTCCTTCGAGTTGATCTTGTCGAAGATGCTCTTCGCCATGTCGATGGAGGGCTGCTTCCAGGCGGTCTGCCAGTTCAGGTCGACCTTGTCGGCGGCGGCGTTCCAGGTGAACTCGGCACGGTTGGGGTTCTTGGTGATCGAGAGGTAGAAGGAGGCGTACGTCTCGATTCCCGTGGGCAGCGGGGCCACCTCGGCGAAGGCGCCGCCCGCGTCCCAGTTGTCGATGCCGCCGCAGGGGATGGAGGCCTGCACCTTGCCGGTGGGGTCCCACATGTGGTTGGCCCGGCCGCACATGACGTTGCCGTTGTCGCCCCAGCCCTTGCCGATCTCCTCGTTCAGGTCGGCCAGCGCTCCCGTTGCCTTCAGCTTGACCAGGAGCTTGCTGGTGCCGACGCTGCCCGCCGCGAAGAAGACCCGGTCGGCGGTGACGGTCTTGGTGGCGACCACCGTCCCGGTGGTGTCGAGCTGTTCCATGCCGACCGTGTAGCCGCCACCGGCCGAGGGGGAGACGGTGGTGACCCGGTGCAGCGGGGAGATGACGACCTTGCCGGTCGCCCGGGCGGCCGCGAGGTAGGTCTTCTGCAGGGACTTCTTGCCGGCGTTGTTGCCGTAGAGGATCTCGCCGTCGACGGCGGACTTGGGGACGGTGCCGGCGACCTCCTGCTTCATGTAGTCCCAGTCGTAGACGTCCGGGACGAAGACGAAGGGGAAGCCGGAGCGCTGGGCGTGCTTGCGGCCGACCCGGGCGAACTGGTAGCAGTCCACCGTCTCGAACCAGTCGGGATCGATGAGACCCACGCCGAGCCCGGCGTTGGCGCGCGGGTAGTAGGTGGTGTACATCTCCTCCGCGTCCACCGAGGGCAGGATCGCGGCGAAGTTCTGTCGCCTGGGCGTCACCGCCATCCCGCCGTTGACCAGCGAACCGCCGCCCACGCCGCGGCCCTGGTAGACGATGATCCCGCCCATCTCCTCGGCATCGAGGATGCCCGTGTACCGGGGGACGTCCTTGTCGATGGGGAAGCCGAGGAAGTTGCTGAGCGGCGCCTTGGTCCGGGTGCGGAGCCAGTACGAACGGTAGTCGGGCCTGGTGGTGTTGGCGAAGATCTTGCCGTCGCTGCCGGGGGTGTCCCAGGCCATGCCCATCTCGATCATGTGCACGTCGACCCCGGCCTGCGCGAGCCGCAGCGCGGCGACGGAGCCGCCGTATCCGGTACCGATGACGAGGGCCGGGACGTGGGCCCCGGAGTCGATGGGCGCGTTCGCGGCGGCCGCCCCGGTGGCGCTCTCCGCTCGGGCCGGGATCGTGTTGACCGTCAGGGCCAGGGCCCCAAGAATGGAACTGGTTCCAGCAATGAATCCGCGGCGGGTCACACCCTTGGACACCTTGCTGTGCAGGCTTTTGTCGCTCACGTGATCTTCCTCACTCTCGACGGAGTGAGAACAAGTTCTACTGTTGAATGCCTGCCAAGTCACTACACGCGTCGAGGTAACTTGTGACCGGTTCGCCTGCTGGGTCTGTTGGGTTCGGGAGTGCCCGGGAAGGTCCCCGCCGGGCCGCCGCGAATTTTCCCCGAGTTGACACCCGAATTCAGTGGATCTTCGTGGCGCGGCGTGCCATGGTTGGTCCACCGAAGGGGTGTAGCTCAGCTGGTCAGAGCAACGGTCTCCAAAACCGTAGGCCGCAGGTTCGAATCCTGCCGCCCCTGCCATCGGAGAACGGCCGGGGGTCCGGACCGCAGCGAATGCTGCAGGTCCGGAC
>NZ_JBFRER010000009.1:0-122816 GCF_052114405.1 Streptomyces sp. M-16
GGCGCCGGCTGGCCGCGGGCCTCGCCGCCGAGTACCCGGGCGAGCCCGCCGACCCCGACCGCAGCCGCCGGATCGCCGGGGCGCGGGCGGCCGCCGCGCTCACCGACTCCGCGCCGTGGTTCGTGGGGGCCGTCTCCGGGATCACCCTGCTGCTGGGCACCGTCGCCCTCGCCGGAGCCTGGATCAGCGGACGGGTCCCCGCCGAGGCCGCCCGGGGAGCCCACCCGCTGCTGGCCGGTGCCGCCCGCGCCGCCCAGGACACCGGGTCCTGGCTGATAGGGCTCGGCGTCGCCGCCTTCGTCGCGTGGGGCCGGCGCGCCTACCGCGACCCCGCCGCCCGCCGGACCGTCGGGATCCTCTGGGACGTCGGCACCTTCTGGCCGCGCGCCGCCCACCCCTTCGCCCCGCCCTGCTACGCCGAGCGGGCCGTCCCCGACCTGACCTGGCGGATGACCGGCTGGACCGCCCGCACCGGGGGCCGCCTCGTCATCTCCGGACACTCCCAGGGCAGCGTGCTCGCGGCGGCCGCCGTCTGGCAACTGCCGCCCGAAGTACGCGGCCGCGTCGGGCTGCTGACCTACGGATCACCGCTGGCCCGGCTCTACGGCCGCTGGTTCCCCGACTTCTTCGGCCCCGGCCGGCTGGCCGCCCTGCACCGCGACCTCGACTGCTGGCGCAACCTGTGGCGGGCCACCGACCCCATAGGAGGGCCCGTCGAGACCGGCGCCGCCGTCGGCGGACCCGTCGACCGGGGCCCCCTGCGCGACCCGCTCGCCTACGGGCGCAGCCCCCGGTACCCGCTGCCCGCGCCGATCCTCGGCCACGGCGACTACCAGGCCGATCCGGCCTTCACCGCCGAACGCGACGCACTCCTCGCGCGACTGGACGCCGCCGCGCGTGCCGACGTACACGACAGCCGGGAGGTTCCCGGCCCGCGGATCAGCACGGTGCGGACAGAGCCGGCAGATCCGCCGGGAAGAGCAGGGTGAGCTCGTCCGTACTCGGCTCGGCCAGCTGCGCCACCCGCCCCGCGTGCCGTTCCACCATCGACTCGAAGGTCTGGCGCGCGGTGCGGCCGTTGCCGAACGCCGGACCCTTGGGCAGCTCCGTGAAGTACGCCAGCAGCGCCTCGCCCGTGCCCTCACCCAGCCGGTACTCGTGCTCCTCCGCCTGCTGCTCCACGATCCGCAGCAGCTCCCGGGGCCCGTAGTCGCCGAAGGTGATGGTGCGGGAGAAACGCGACGCCACCCCCGGGTTGACGGTCAGGAAGCGCTCCATCTCCTCCGTGTACCCGGCGACGATCACCACCACGGCGTCCCGGTGGTCCTCCATCAGCTTCACCAGCGTGTCGATCGCCTCGCGCCCGAAGTCCCGCCCCGAGTCCTCCGGCGCGAGCGCGTACGCCTCGTCGATGAACAGCACCCCGCCGCGCGCCCGGTCGAAGGCCTCCTGCGTACGGATTGCCGTCGAGCCGATGTGCTCACCGACCAGGTCCACCCGGGACACCTCCACCAGGTGGCCCCGCTCCAGCACCCCGAGGGAGGCCAGGATCTCCCCGTACAGCCGGGCCACCGTCGTCTTGCCGGTGCCGGGGGAGCCCGTGAAGACCAGGTGCCGGCGCACCGAGGCCGCCTTCAGGCCCGCCTGCTGCCGCCGCCGCCCGACCTCGATCATGTCGGTGAGGGTCCGGACCTCGCGTTTGACGCTGTCCAGACCGACCAGGGCGTCCAGCTGTCCCAGCACCTCGCCCGACCCGCGGCCCGCACCCGCGGCGGCGGCGTCGGCCGCCGCGGGATGCGCCGGGTCCGCAGGCCGCTGCCCGGGCACCTCGGCGGGCCCTTCCGCCCGACCCGGCCCGGCCGACGCCGTACGGATCCCCGGCTGCGCCCCGGCGAGCGCGTCGCCCGCGGCCGCCCGCGCGCCGAGCCGCGCCCCGGACTCGTCGCCGGTGCACCCCTCGGCGAGCGGGCCGTCCTCCGCGAACTCGTACCCGCCGCGTGCGCAGCGCTCGGTGTGGCAGCGGGTCAGCGTGGTGCGGCAGCCGTCGATGACGTGGAAGCCGAAACCGGAACTGCCGCTCACCCGGCAGGCCGTGAACGTGCCCCGACCGCCCGCCGACACGTAGAAACCGGCCTCGGCGGCCGAACCGACGGTGCACCGCTCCACCACCGGATCGGCGCCCTTGGTCACGATCACGCCGGACTGCACGTTCTCGATGGTGCAGTTGGCGAGGGTGCCGCCGCTGCCGTGGTCACGGAACCACGCCCCGGTGCCGGCGTCCCGGATGCGGCAGTCGTCGAGCTGCGCGTCGGCGCCGTCGCTGACGGAGACGGCCGTGTTGCGGACCTGCGAGAGGTCGCTGTCGACGACGTCCACGCGCGAACCCCGGTCCAGTACGAACAGGGCGTCCGGCACGTCGTGCACCCGGCAGGAGTCCAGGGAGACCGTGGCCCCGTCGCTGATCCACACCGCCGGGTAGTCACCCGTGCTGTCGTGGATCTCGCAGGACTCGGCATCGACCCGGGTACCGGGATCCCACACCGACAGGCCGTTGCGCCCGAACCGGCGGACCGTGCTGCGGCTGAGGGTCAGCACCGAACGGGAGCGCAGATCGACCGCGTTCTCCGGGATGTCGTGGATGTCGCAGCCGGCGAGGGTGAGCACGGCGTCGGTGTCGAGGGTGACCCCGTCGGCGGAGGTGCGGTGCACCGCGCAGTCCGTGAGGCGGGCCGCGGCGCGCGCCGCGATCTGCACCCCGCTGCCCTTGATCTCGTACACCTCGCAGCCCAGCGCCTCCAGGCCCGAGCCCTCCCCGGTCACGGCGATGCCCGCGCCCGTGGCGTGGTGGATGCGGCAGCGCTCCAGGCGCGGGTGCCCGCCGCGCACCGAGACGCCGGCTTGCCCGGCGGCCACCACCTCGCACTCCTCGAACACCCCGCCGCCGCCGTCCAGGACGGAGATGCCGACCCCGGCCGGATTCTCCACCGTGCACCGGCGCACCAGCGGCCGGGCCCCGCCGCGCACCTCGATGCCGGCCGAGGAGCGGGTGTGCACGCGCAGGTCGCTCAGCTCCGGACAGCCGTCCTCGACCAGCAGCGCGGGCGCCGCCCGGTCCGCACCCTCCAGGTGGAGGTCCTGGACCACCGCCGAGGCGCGCACCGTCAGCGCGACCCCGTCGAGCGGGGCGATCCGCACCGAGCCGGCCACGGCGCCCTCGGCCCCGCGCAGGGTGACGGCATGACGCAGGACCAGGTTCTCCCGGTAGGTGCCGGGGGCGATGGACAGGACGTCGCCGTCGCCCGCGGCGGCGAGCGCGGCGCTCAGCGTCGGATACTCACCGGAGCGCCGCCGCCACCGCGAGGCCCCGCCGTGCGTCACCTGGACCGTGCCCTGAGCCATCGCGCTGTCGTGCCCCCACCCTCGTACTCGTGTTGCGGAAGTTCCCGGAGCGGCCGGAGCTGCCGGAGCCGTGCCCTGCGGCTGAAGCGGCCGGACCGGACTCCGGCTCCACGGTAGCGCGCGCGGGGCCGGTGAGTTGCCAGGTCAGCTGCCCGCGCCCGCCCGGCCCCAGTCGGGCCCGGCCGCGGCCCACGCTCGGTCCAGACGGGTGTACCGCCGATGCATGAGCCGGCGTACGACCAGCCGCCGGAGCGTCTCCGCCAGCGCGGCCGCGGTCAGCGCGGCGGCCAGCCCGGCCACACCCGCGTGGAAGGAGGCGGCGGACGGGTCGAGGGGCTGCCCCACCAGCCGCCCCCGGATGTCGGTCCATATCCGGAACCGGTCGCCGGCCAGGGGCGGTTCCTCCGCCGCCGGGACCGTGCCCTCGTGGCTGCTGCCGTCGGGCGCGGTCCAGGAAGCCACGATCCGTGTCCGCTCCGGGGCCTGACGCCCCGCGCCCGGATCGGTGGCCGAACCGGCGACGGGATCCGGCGTCGGCCGGACCACCACCGCCGGAACCAGATACCGCTCGTGCCGCTGTTCGCGCGCGGCCCGCTGTAGCGTGCCGTCCACCTTCAGGCCCGCCGCGCAGCCGAGGGCCGGAGCCACCAGCAGTACGCACACGAGCGCGGCGAACGCCACCCACGCCTCGAAGAGATCGGTCGGCCTGCGCAGCGGATTGCGCCGCCAACGCCACACACCCATTGCTGTCCGCACGGTCCCGGCTCCCCCTACTTGCGCCAGCCATCCGTCTGTCTGCGCGTCCAAGCCTTCCGCATGCCCGGCGGACGCGCATTCCGGGACGCGCGAGACCCGTGTCACCCGATCCGATACGGACGGTCGCGGTGGGTGTTCACACGTCCTGTCTGCTCCAACGGCCCCGCCCCGCCCGTTGGTTCCATCGGGCACCCGGAGCCCCTCGAAGGTGTCATTCCACCCGCCGTGGTCAGCGGCGCGCGGGGCTTTGCCGGGTGCTCCGGGGCTGTGCGGGGCCGTCCGGGATCACTCCAGCACGCGCACCTCGTCGCCCACCCGCACCGTACCCAGGACCACCGGGACCAGCTGCCTTCCGAAGGCGAGGGACTTCCCGATCCGCCGGTGCACGGCCAGCGTCTTCAGCGGCTCCCGGCCGCGCTCCGCCGTCTCCTGGTCGGTGGTGGTGACGATGCAGCGCCCGCACTCGCGCACGCCGCGGAAGACGGCGTCACCGATCGCGATCCGCCGCCAGCCGTCCTCGGCCCACGGCCCCGCCGGGCCGCCGACCACCAGGTTCGGGCGGAACCGGTTCATGGGCAGGGGCCCCTCCTGCGCGTGGCCGCCCCCTGCGATCAGCTCGTTGAGGGCGTCGAGCGAGGCGGTCGTGGTCAGCAGCAGCGGATAGGCGTCGGCCAGGCTGACGGTCTCGCCGGGGAGCGCGTAGTCGGGGTCCACGGGACGGCGCACAGCCGGATCGTCGAGGTGGACCAGCCGCGCGGGCTGCCCGAGGTAGGCGCTGAACCAGTCGGCGGCGGTGCTCGCCGCGACGACGGTGTCGATCTTCTTGCCGAACAGGACGACGGGCTCCAGCGGGCCCGGCTCCGGCACGTCCACCACCAGCTCCGCCATCCCGGGCCCGGACAGCGCGATCCGCCCGTCCGGCAGTGGACGGGCGGAGGCCAAGGCCAGTCGCGCCTGCTGGCGTTGGGTGATGACCGTGCCCGCGGTGTCGACCACCGCCCAGCGGCGGTCCCCGGACAGGCCCCAGGGCTCTACGGCCACCTCGTCGGGAGCAGTCCCCGCTACCGACTTGACGGGATGGACGTGGAGCGACTGGACGTACAGATTCGGCATGGGTGCATTTTGCCAGCTCTCCGTGCCGGAACCCCAGCGCGTTTTCCGCGGGGCCCGGCGGCGTGGGGCCGGGTCAGTAGCCGCGCCCCTGGAACTGGCGGCCGTACGGATCCTCGTACGAGGGGACCTGCGCGGGGGCCGCCACCGGACGCGGGGCCGCCGGGCGCATGGCCTCGTAGCCGGTGCCCATGGCGGCCGGGCGCGGCTGCTGCTGCGGCTGGGGCTGCTGGACGTATCCCGCGCGGGCCGCCATCGGCTGCTGCTGCGGGATGTACGGCGCGGGTGCGTTCTGGAGCGGCACCGGCATCGCCATCGGCATCTGCTGCTGGGGTGCGGCCTGCTGCTGGTACTGGTACCCGTACCCCGGGGACCCCTGCTGCTGCGGCGCGGACGGCGCGGACGGCAGGGCGGGAAGGGCGGACGGGAGGGCCGGCAGGTACCCACCGCTCGAATAGCCGGCACTGGGCGACTCGTAGGCGGCCGGAACGCGGATGGGGGCGATCTGCGGAGTGCCGCGTTCGGCTACGAGGGAGTCGTAGATGGGGGTGTCTTTGAAGGAGGGCGCGGAGTAGTAACCGCCGCCATAAGTGGAGCGGGGGGAGGTCATGGGACCTAAGTTAAGCCCACGACTTCACCGGGTCCATAGCGAGGTGTCGTCAACACCGCCCTGACCTGCATATTCGCAGGTCAGGGCCTCAGCTTTCACTTGAAGTTCACCTGCACGATTCGTCACTTGCACCCCGGCTTGTTCCTACTCGTACTCACCGGTTGGGTGTTGCACCTATCTGGTGCTGACGCACGGTCACAATGCGATGACCTCGGATGACGTTCCCTCAGCCCGCGCGCGGACCGGGCCCGCGGGCCGGAACCCGGACGATTCAGGCATCACCGGGCCGGGCGTAGGTGCGCCCCTTCCACGCGGCCCCGCGCCCCCGGTAGTGCAGGACCGCCGAGTCGACGGTCATCAGCAGGTACAGCAGCGCGGTAAGCGGAAGCAGCGGGGCGAGCAGCGGCGACTGGCGGTAGTGGCGCAGCATCGGCAGGTAGGTGCCGGTCATCAGCAGCCAGGCCAGGCCCCCGGCCCAGGCCACGGCGGGCCGCCCGGCGGCGAGCCCCGCGCCGAGGGCGACCGGGGGCACCAGGTAGACGAGGACCAGCCCGGCCACCGTCCCGGCCAGCAGCAGGGGCCGGTGGCGCAGTTGGGCGTACGCACTGCGCGACACCATCCGCCACAGGTCGCCGAGGCCGGAGTACGGGCGCACGCTGTCCACCCGCTCCGCCAGGCCGAGCCAGATCCGGCCGCCGGCGCGGCGGACCGCGCGGGCGAGGGCGACGTCGTCGATGACGGCCTGATGGATCGAGTCGGGGATCCGGGCCCGGACGGCCGCCTCCGTGCGCAGCAGCACGCAGCCGCCGGCGGCCGCGGAGGTCCGGGCGCCGGGCCGGTTGATCCGGCGGAAGGGGTACAGCTGGGCGAAGAAGTACACGAACGCCGGCACGACGAGCCGCTCCCACACGTTCACCACGCGCAGGCGGGCCATCTGCGAGACGAGGTCGAGGTCGGCGGAGGTCGCGGCGGCGACCAGTTCGCGGAGACTGTCGGGCTCGTGGGCGATGTCGGCGTCGGTGAGGAGCAGGAACTCCGGCCCGGGGCGGTGCGGGCCGCCTTCGCCGCCGCCTTCCGGGGCGCCTTGCGCGGGCCCGTGCCCCGGCCCGTGTCCGTTGACGTGCGCGCGGGTGTGCTCGGTGCGGACGTGGGCGATGCCGTGGCGCACGGCCCACAGCTTGCCCGTCCACCCGGGCGGGGGGTCTCCGGGCGAGACCACGGTGAGGGGCAGGCCCGGCTGCCCGTCGGCCAGACGGGCGGCGAGGGCGGCGGTGCCGTCGCCGCTGCCGTCGTCGACGAGGACGATCCGGGCCTCGCCGGGATAGTCCTGGGCGAGGAGGGACGGAAGGCTGAGGGGGAGCACCTCGGCCTCGTCGCGCGCGGGGACGATGATCGCGACGGAGGGCCAGCGGGCGGGGGCGGAGCGCGGGGGGAGACGGACGTCGGTGCGCCAGAACATGCCCTGGGCGAAGGTGAGCCAGAGCCAGGCGGCGAGGGAGGCGTACGCGGCGATGAGGAGGCCCATGTCCGCAGTCTGCCGAACCCCGCGGAACCTGTCGCGCACCCCGCCGGTACGGCGCTCCTCCGCGGGGCGCGCGGCGCGGGGGCGGGGCGCGGGGAGTGGGGCGTGCGCCGGGGACCCGGCCGGGCCGGGCCTGGCCCCCACGGTCCGTCCGGCCGGGCCGGGCCTGGCCCCCACGGTCCGTCCGGCCGGGCCGGGCCTACCGCCCGTGGTCCGTCCGGCCGTGTCCCGTCCGCCCGTGGTCCGTCCGGCCGTGGCTCGTCCGGCGGTGGCTCGTCCGGCCGTGTCCCGTCCGCCTGGGTCCGGCCCGCTTCGGTTCGCCGCCCCTGGGCCCGGGAGCAGGGTCCGCCCGGGTGGCCGTCCAGGCCCCGTCCGCTTCGGGGTGCCGGTGCCGGTGCCGGTGCCGGTGCCGGTGCCCGGTGTTGCGGGGTGCGCTCGTCGACCGGGCCGGGGGTGTCCGGAGGGCCCGGTGCGGGCCGCGGCGGCGGGCCTTCGGCGTTGCGCGCCGTCGGGCTCCCGCGCCGTCCCGGTGACCCTCGGGGCGTCGGGGCCGCCCGTCCGGCGGAGGGTGTGCGGCCCGGACGGGGGCGCGGCGTCGATTAAGGTGACCAGGTGAAGATCGCCCTCATGGACTCCGGAATCGGCCTCCTCGCTGCGGCCGCCGCCACGCGTCGGCTGCGGCCCGACGCCGACCTGCTGCTGTCCTCGGATCCCGACGGGATGCCCTGGGGCCCGCGCACGCCCGCCGACCTGACCGAGCGCGCCCGCGGCGTCGCCCGGGCCGCCGCGGCCCTGCGCCCGGCCGCGCTGATCGTCGCCTGCAACACCGCCTCCGTGCACTCCCTGGACACCCTGCGGGCCGACCTGGAGCCCGGCATCCCCGTCATCGGAACCGTGCCGGCGATCAAGCCCGCCGCCGTGGCCGGCGGGCGCGTGGCGATCTGGGCCACCCCCGCCACCACCGGCAGCCCGTACCAGCGCGGGCTGATCCGTGACTTCGCCGGCGGGGCCCGGGTCACCGAGGTGCCCTGCCCCGGGCTCGCCGACGCCGTCGAGGCCGCCGACGAGGCCGCCATCGTCAGGACGGTCGAGGCCGCCGCGGCACTCACCCCGGTCGACGTCACCGACGTGGTCCTCGGCTGCACCCACTACGAGCTGGTCGAGGAAACCATCCGGGCCGCCCTCGCCGCGCGCACCGGCGGCGCCGAGCTGACCTACCACGGTTCGGCCGAGGCGGTCGCGGTCCAGGCCCTGCGCCGCATCGGCGTCGAGCCCGCACCCGGTCTGCCCCCCACCGGCCGGCTGACCGTCCTGCACAGCGGGAGGACGTCCGTGCTGTCGGCGGCGGCCCTGCGCTACGCCGAGGGCCGACTGCTCGCCGGGCGGGAACACGGCGCACCCGTCGCGGGCTGACCCCGCGACGGCCGGGCGCACATCCCCGTTCCGCCGCGGCCAGAGCGCTCCCATACTGAGCCGGTGACCGCCTACGCCAAGCACCTGCCCACCGGGGCGACGCCGGCAACTGACATCGCTACGTGGGGAGTCGAGGCAGCCGAGCGCTGGCGCGCGGCACGTGCCCCGGCCGTCTTCGCCCCCGGCGCCGGAAGCCGGATCCTCGGCTTCCTCGTCGCCCTCTCGCTCACCCTGATCCTCTGGAACGACGCACCCGGCCCACCGGCCGGGACGGCGTGGCGGGCCTATCCCGACGCGGTGCTGCTCGCGGCGCTGCCGCTCTGGTACCGGTACCTGCCGGGGGCGACCGTCGTGTCCGCGACGCTGCTCGCCGTGGAGCCGGCCGTCACCCTTCCCGCACGCCCCGCCGCCGACACCGCGGGCCGGACCGGGCTGTTCCTCGTCTGCGTGCTCTCACTGTGGGCGCTGACCGGGGCGGCCCTGCGGCTGCGGGCCCGCCGCAGACAGACCCTGCTGGCCCGCGCCGCGGCCGGCCCGGCCCGTTTCCCGGTCCCCACCCGGCTGCCGACCGGGCACGACCGGCGCGGCAACGGGCGCCTCCTGGGCGGTGCCTTCCTCTGCCTCGTCGGCGCGGGCATCCTCCTCGACGGGATCCTGGGCGACTTCGGCGCGCACGGCGGCCCCCACCCCTACGACGCCGTCGGCCAGCAGTGCTTCGCCCTGCCCCTGCTGGTCCTCGGGAGCACCCTGCTGGGCGCGGGCTGGAGCGCCGACCTGGCCGCGCGGCGTCTGCACCACGCACCGCAGCCCGTGCTGAGGGTCGGTGTGCGGGCCGCCCCGTCGGGGCACTTGTGGCTCTACCCGGACGCCGACACGATCGCCGGGCGGCCGCTGATCCCGTACCGGCCGCGCCGCGAGGACACGCTCGGCTCCGTACGGCTGCTCGCGCGCGGGGCGGAGGGATCCCTCCCGCGCGGACTGCACGACATAGACGCCCGCGCCGAGCCCTTCGAGGCCGTCCTGTACGGGGCCCCGTACGACGGCGCCGAGGTGGTCCTGGAGTACGCGGTCCACGGCGGAGCCGGCATCTACGCCTCCGTCACGGCGGCCGCCCTGCTGCCGCGCCGACGGCACGGGCTCGACCGGTGGATCCCGGCCGGCGTCTCCTACGAGAAGACCCTGGAGCGGCGTCGGGAACGGGAGCGGACCCGTACGTACGACCCGCCCCCGTGGAGCAGGCGGACCACCCGGGGCACGGCGGCCGGCACCGGCATGGGCGCCGCGGCCACCGGCGGCTGCGGAGGCGACGGCGGAGGCTGCGGGGGAAGCGGGTGCGGGGGCGGCTGTGGCGGCGGCTGCGGAGGGTGCGGCTGCGGCTGACCCCGGCACGCGGCCCGCAGCGGGGACGGCCGGATCCGGCCCCCTCGTCAGGCCACCCCCGGTCCGGTCCCGGGTCGTGGTCCGGTCGCCGGTGCCGCGTCCGCGCCCCGTCGTCCCATCGCCCCCGCCTTCGGCCCTGATCCATCGCACCACCCCACCACAGGCGGGGTACCGGGCACAGGGGGACCCCGCTCGTGGCGGCGCGCGGCCCGAGCCGCCCGCCGGACCACGGCCACCCCCGGTCCACCGCCCTCCGCGCCCGCTGCGCCGAGTGGCGCAGGGCCGGTGGTGCTCCGGCGGAACGTGGGTACGCTGCTGGACATGACGGTTCACCCCCCGGGTCCGCTGTGGACGGGACGGGCCTCCAACCGCGTCCAGTGGCTGCTCGCCGCGGCCGGCGCGGCGTGTCTCGCGCTCGGCATCGAGCTCGCCGTCGACAACGCCTGGACCTCCGGCACGGTGCCGCTGCTCATGTCGGTGATCGGCTGCCTCGCGGCCGGGATGCTGATCCTCTACGGCACCCTCGCGTTCGTGCACGTGGCCGTCACCGTCGACTCCGAACGCCTCGACGTGCGCTGCGGCCACATGGGACTGCCGCGCCGCACGATCCGGCTCTCCGACGTCGTCGCCGCCGAGTTCCTGCCCAGCATCACCCCACAGCAGTGGGGAGGCTGGGGCTACCGCTGGCGACCGGACAAGGGCACCGCGATCATCGTCCGGCGCGGCGAGGGCGTCGAGCTCCGGCTCGGCGACGGCAAGCTCTTCACGGTCACCGTCGATGACGCCGAGAACGCCGTCCGCGTCATCCGCACGCACCTGCGCGCGCTCGCCGGCTAGCCCGCCGGCCAGGCCACCCCACCCGCTTCGCCACCCGTCYGCCCCTGCCGCACCGCGCCCGGTGTGTGGTGTGCGGTGTCTCCTTACCGACCCTTGGGACACGGGGACGTACACTCCGCCAGATGAGCAGCAGTGTCACCAGCGCCGCCGGGAGCGGGCCCTCGCAGCCCGCCGGACGAGCCGAAGCGGGTACCGAGACCACGGCCGCAGCCACGGCCGCAGCCGAGGCCGCGGCCGCCGCCGGCCCGGGGAAGCGGAAGGCGGGCCGGCTGCTGCGGGCCGCCCTCGCCGCCGTCGCCGGAGTGCTGCTCTACCTCAGCTTCCCGCCCCGCCCCCTGTGGTGGCTGGCCCCCTTCGCCCTCGCCCTGCTGGCCGGCTGCCTGCACGGCCGCCGCGCCCGGGCGGGCTTCGGGCTCGGCTTCCTCTTCGGGCTCGGCTACCTGCTGCCGCTGCTCGTCTGGACCAGCGAGGGCGTCGGCCCCGTGCCCTGGCTGGCCCTCGTCACCCTCGAAGCCCTGCTGATCGGCCTGGCCGGCCTCGGCATCGCCCTCGTCGGCAAGCTCCCCGGCCGGCCGCTGTGGGCGGCCGCCGTCTGGGTCGCGGCCGAGGCCCTGCGCGCCCGTGCCCCCTTCGGCGGCTTCTCCTGGGGCCGGCTCGCCTTCGGCCAGGCCGAGGGGGTCTTCACCCCGCTCGCCGCCGTCGGCGGGACCCCGCTGCTCTCCTTCGGCGTGGCGCTGTGCGGATTCGGGCTCTACGAGGCGGCCCGCATCACCCGCCGCCACCCGGGCCGGACCACCGCCGCGCTCGCCGCGGTCGCCGTCGTCGCCCCGATCGGCGCGGCCCTCGCCGCCCGCCCGCTGGTCTCCGACGCCGCCGAGGACGGCACCGCCGTGGCCGCCGTCATCCAGGGCAACGTGCCCCGCGCCGGGTTCGACTTCAACGCCCAGCGCCGCCAGGTCCTGGACAACCACGCGAACCGCACCCTCCAGCTCGCCGAGGACGTCAAGGCCGGCCGGGTCGCCAAGCCCGACTTCGTGGTGTGGCCGGAGAACTCCTCCGACATCGACCCCTTCACCCAGCCCGACGCCTACGCCGTGATCGACCGGGCGGTGAAGGCCATCGGCGTACCCGTCGCGATCGGCTCCGTACTGGCCCCCGAAACCGGCCCGCTGCGCAACACGATGATCCTGTGGGACCCGGTCAAGGGCCCCACCGCCACCTACGACAAGCGCAAGATCCAGCCCTTCGGCGAGCGGATCCCGATGCGCTCCTTCGTCCGGCTCTTCAGCTCCGACGTGGACCGCGTCCGCCGCGACTTCGGCCCCGGCAAGGAGCCCGGCGTCTTCGACATGGGGGGCAGCGGGATCGGCATGGTCACCTGCTACGAGGCCGCCTTCGACGACGCCGTCCGCTCGACCGTCAAGGCCGGCGCCCAGGTCATCGCCGTTCCCAGCAACAACGCCACCTTCGGCCGGACCGAGATGACCTACCAGCAGCTCGCCATGGACCGGATCCGCGCGGTCGAGCACAGCCGCAGCGTCCTCGTTCCCGTCACCAGCGGGGTCAGTGCCGTCATCCGCCCCGACGGCTCGATCGTGTCGCAGACGAAGATGTTCACCGCCGACGCGCTCGTGGCCGAGATCCCGCTGCGTTCCACGCAGACCCCGGCCACCCGGCTGGGCCCGCTGCCGGAGTACGCGCTGGTCCTGGTCGCCGCGGCCGGCCTGGGGACGGTGCTCTTCCGCCGCATTCGCGCCCGCCAGGCCGCATGACGACGGTGACCGGCGAGCGGCCTCGTAAGGTCGGGGCATGACCACTCCCGAATTCATCCGCGCGATCCGGGCGGGCGCCGGGCAGCTGCTGCTCCTGCTGCCCGGGGTGACCGCAGTCGTCTTCGACGACCGCGGCCGGGTGCTGCTCGGCCGCCGCGCCGACACCGGCCGCTGGTCCGTCGTCGGCGGGATAGCCGAGCCGGGGGAGCAGCCCGCCGACACGGCGGTGCGCGAGGTGTACGAGGAGACCGCCGTGCGGTGCGTGCCGGAACGGGTCGTGCTCGTCCAGATGCTCGATCCGATCACCTACCCGAACGGCGACGTCTGCCAGTTCCAGGACATCACCTTCCGCTGCCGCGCGACCGGCGGCGAGGCCCGCGCCGCCGACGGGGAGCTGTTGGAGGTCGCCTGGTTCGACCCGGAGGAGCTGCCGCCGCTGGAGCCCTTCGCGCTGGACCGGGTACGCCGCGCACAGCGTGACGAGCCCACCTGGTTCGAGGCTCCCGCCGGCCCCGCGGAGCGGTAGCGGCTCAGCCCGCCGGGACGGCCGCCTCGCGGTAGAGCTCCAGGGCCTGGTCGCCCATCACCGCGCTGTAGGAGACCTCCGGGACCGTGCCGCCCCCCTCGTAGCCGCCCAGGACACCCGCCAGCGCGCCGTCCACCAGCCAGGGGCTGCCGCTGGTGCCGCCGCTCAGATCGGGGCAGTCGATGCGCCGCTGGGTCTCGGAGAACAGGCTCGTGGCGTTGGAGCAGCGCAGCGGGGCGTCCAGCGTGCTGGGGTATCCGAGGATCGTCACCGTCACGTCGTCGGGCTGCTCGGTGACGACGGGGAATCCGCCGACGACGTCCTCGATCTGCGCCCCGTCCAACGGCGCGACGGTCGCGAAGGCGATGTCGTCGTCGGGGTCCTTGCCGTCCGTCCAGTCCCCGGCCACGTTCACACCGGTCAGCCTCCACACCCCGTACGGGGCCTTCCCGTCCCGGTAGCCCGGGGCGAACACGGTGGTGTCCGGGTGGTCGAGGCAGTGCGCGGCCGTGGCGATCACGTCGCGGTCGGCGCTGTGCACCACGGCGGCGGTGCAGAAGTGCCCGCCGTCGAGGGCACCCGCGAACAGCGCGCCCACCCGGGCCACCGTCGCGTCGGGCAGGGCCGTACCGGTCACGCCGAGCGGGGGAACGGCCGCAGCGTTCGGCATGTCCACGCTCAGCAGGGCGGCCATCGCGGTCACCGCGAGCAGGATCCGGGACGCCCGCCGGGCGCGGGGACGGCCGGCCTGTCGGAGGAGGATGCGTTGGATCATGCACCGAGCCTCCCCGGGGAAACTGTGTCCGGAGCCCGGTGCTCCGTATGAATCCGCTGTGAATCACGAATCCGCTGTGAATCCCGGCGGGGGAGCGCCGCGGGATCCGGCCACCGCCGAGTCCGCCGAGTCTATGGACGCCGCGGTGGGTTTCCGGACCCGCTGTTGTGCACCGCGGAGCGTGATCGCCGGGCCCGCCCGCCCCTAGCCTCGCCGCAGGAGCACGAACGAGGGGCGGTACCCGGTGAACTGGCTCATCCACGACTACCGCGAGAGCGATCTCGCAGCGGTGGTCCACCTGATCGACACCACGGCGGAACTCGGCCAGGAGTCCGTCTTCTCCCTCGCCGAGTGCATCAGCGCGCTCACCGACCGGCAGCCCTGCGTGGTCGCCGTCCACCAGGGCGTCCCGATCGGCGCGGCCCTCGCCTGCGTGACCGGAGAGCGCGCCTGGGTGATGCGCATCGCGATCGCCTCCGGCTGGCGCGGCCGGGGCCTGGCCAGCGCCCTGCTGGTCGAGCTGGAGCGGCGGCTGATCGCAGCCCGCGTCGGCCGGATCGCCTACGTCCTGCCCGAGGAGGACCTGCTCGGCGAGGGCCTGCTGAACGCGGGCTACACCCGCCAGCCCGCGGTCGCCTACTTCGAGAAGACCGAGCCGCTGCACGGACCGGCCGCCGGCCTGCTCGACGACCTCGGCGGCCGGTTCCTCCAGAGCGACCTGTGGGACCGGGTCGCCGGCATGGAGAAGGAGAAGGACCTCATCGAGCGGCGCGTGGTGCTGCCGCTCGCCGAGCCGGAACGGGCCGCCTCGCACGGGGTGCGGGCCCCGCGGGCCATCACCCTCTTCGGGCCGCCCGGCACCGGGAAGACCACCTTCGCCCGCGCCATCGCCTCGCGCCTGGGCTGGCCCTTCGTGGAACTGCTGCCCTCGCGCCTCGCCGACGAGGGCAACCTGTCGGCCGCGCTGCGCGACGCCTTCGCGCGGATCGCCGAGCTGGAGCGGGTGCTCGTCTTCATCGACGAGGTCGAGGAGATCGCCCCCGTGCGCACCGAGCCCGCGCAGCCGGGCGGGATCCACGGGGTGACCAACGAACTGCTCAAGCTGATACCCGGCTTCCGGGAGGGCGACGAGCGGCTGCTGGTCTGCGCCACCAACTCCATCCGCTCCCTCGACCCGGCCTTCCTGCGGCCGGGCCGCTTCGACTACCTGATCCCGATCGGCACCCCCGACGCCGGGGCGCGCGCCGCGATCTGGTCGCGGTACACGGCGGGCCGCGCGGGGGTGGACGTGGCGGCGCTGGTGGAGGCCAGCGAGCTGTTCACCCCCGCCGACATCGAGCACGCGGCCCGGATCGCGGCGCAGGTGTCCTTCGAACGGGACCTGGAGGCGGCGGTGGCGCGGGGTCTGGGGGCCGCCCCGCCCGGGGCGACGACGGCGGACTACCTGGCGGCGGTCGCGCAGTGCCGCCCGACGGTCACCCCGGCGATGACGGGCGAGTTCCAGGCGGACATCGCCGCCCACGCCCGCTTCTGAACTCCGTCCCCCGGTTGCGGCGGGGGACGGCCATCCGTGGAACCGGGGCGACCGACACCCCGCCCGGTACGCGAAACGGCCCGCAGCCCCTCCCCAAAGCGGCTGCGGGCCTCCCGCGCGGACTGGGCATCCGTGCGGGACGGCCGCGTTCCGGTTGGGGTGTTCGCCGGCTGGAACGCGACACGCAGGGGTGCCCGAGGGCGTCCTGTAAGCCCTCGCCCACCCCCCGAGTCAACCAGCGGGCCCCCGTCCCCGGCTTCGGCCGGACGGCCAGGTGCGACCCGGCCGGAAGGACGGCTCCCGGGCCGCTCCACCCGGCCACCCGGCCCCGGCGTTCCGGCCGGTGCCTTCCGGCCGGTGCCTTCCGGCCGCCCGCTACGGGCGGCAGCTGTATGTGAAGTCCACCGCGGCGGAGCGCTCGACGGGCGAGACCAGCTGGAGTTCCGCCCGCGCCGCGTAACGCCCGGTGCCCCGGAAGGTCCACAGCAGGTGCAGCGTGGCCTCCTCGTGCCCGCGCGGCACCCGCTCCGTCAGCTCCTCCGAGCGCGTGCCGTCGCTGCGGACCCAGCGGTAGGTGAGGGTCCCGGGCCGCCCGTCAGTGTGCACGACGGCCACCACGTCGGCGGCCCGGTCGCAGCCGGGACCCGCCGGGTCGGTGGTGACCGCCACGTCCCGGACGACGACGGCGGGCCCGAACCGCTGCCAGCCCAGATACGCCAGCACCAGCGCGAGCACCACGGCGGCGAGGGCGTACCGCCGCCAGCCCCGGCCCCGGCCCCGGCGCCGGACCGGCGCGGGCGCCGCGGGCCGCAGCGGGAACGGCGCCGGCATCGCCGCCGTCACACCCGGCCCGAAGCGCAGCACGGAACCCTCGACCCGGTCGGGGGCCGCGTCCTCGGGCGACGGCGGCCCGGTGAACCAGTGGCTGCCGAGGACGGTGGCGCTGTAGTCGTCGTCGCCGTGCGGGGCGCGGGGACCGCTCATCGTGGGGGCTCCTGGTCCTGGCAGCGCACCAGCGGCTTCGAGTCGTACGCCGGACCGCTCCCGGCGGCCGGCTCGGTGATGACGCGGACGCCGCCGTAGCAGCCGTACCCGCGCGGGAAGGTGTGGGAGCGGACCACCTGGGTCGGGGAGCCGGCCTTGACGAAGAAGGAGTCGGTGCCGTCGGGCACCGTGAAGGCGCCCTGGGCGGAGCCCAGGTACCACTGCAGGACCACCTTGACGGCCCCCCTCCCCGCGGCGGTCACGGAGACGGCGGCGTCGCCCCGGTAGACACCCGTCTTGAGGGAGACGTCCACGGCGGTCACCCGCAGGGTGGGGGTCGGCGTCGGCGTGGGCGTCGGGGACCAGGACACGGTCGGCTTCCCCGTCGGGGTCGGCGTGGGGCTCGGGCTCGTCGAGGGGGAGGCCGTCGGCGTCGGGGACCACGAAGGGCTCGGCGGGGCCGAGGGGCCCGGGGAGTCGCCGGGGGAGGCGGGGACGGAGCCCGACGGGGACGCGGACGGACCCGGGGCGGGCGGCGTGGAGCCCGGCGGGGCCGCGCTCGTGGTGGCGAAAGCGCTCAGTGCGGACGCCCCGGACGGTGCGGCGCCGACGGCGTCGGTGGTCAGCACCAGCGCGGCCCCCAGGACCAGGGCCAGCCCGGCCGCGAACCAGCCGGCGCGCCCCGGGGCCCAGCCGGCGCCCTGCCCGATCGAGGTCGTGGCCACCGCGGTGGTGCCCGCCGCGGCGGCGCCCGCCGAGGGGAACAGCAGCGGCAGCAGGGCGGCCAGCGCGGCGAGCTTGCGCTGCCCGCGCTCCTCCCAGCCCGGCCCGTACGCGGTCAGCGCCAGCTCCTCCAGCTCCGCGACGAAGGCCTCGGCGTTCTCCGGCCGCTGGTCCGGCCGTTTGGCCAGGCCGCGCCGGATCAGCGGACGCACCGGTTCCGGGGCCTCCGTCTCCGGCACCGGCGCCTCGACGTGCTGGACGGCGAGCTCCGCGAGGTTCGTGCCGTCGTACGGCTTGCGCCCGGTCAGGAACTCGAAGAAGGTCGCGGTGGCCGCGTACACGTCGGCGGTCGGCGAGGCGGGTTCGCCCTGCCACTGTTCGGGCGCCATGTAGGCGGGGGTGCCGGCGACGCCCGGGGTGGTGCCGCGGCCCGTCGCGATCCCGAAGTCGACCAGTTTCGAGGAACCGTCCGCAGCGACCAGCACGTTCTCCGGCTTGTAGTCCCGGTGGACGACGCCCGCCCGGTGGGCCGCGGCCAGCCCCAGGAGGGAGCCCTTCAGCACGACCAGGGCCGCCTCCGGCTCCGCCCGCCCGGACTCCCTGAGGACCGCGCGCAGGGAGATCCCGTCGACCAGCTCCATCACGATCGCGGCGCCGTCGGGCGCCTCCACGTACTCGTAGAGGCCCACCACGTAGGGGGAGCCGAGACCGCCGAGCAGCCGTGCCTCCGCCCGGAACTCCCGGACGAAGGCCGGGTCCCGGCGCAGCCGCTCCGACAGGTACTTCACCGCGACCGCCGTACCGGTGGCCGCGTGCACCGCGAGCACCACCCGGCCGCTGGCGCCCGCACCGAGCTCGCGGACCTCGCTGTAGCCGGGCACCGTCCAGCCGTTGTCCATCGTCCGCCCCCGTCCGTGGCGTCGCCGGCCTCCGAGGGGGCCGGCCGGTCGTCCCCCGACCGGCACCCTCCAGGACACGGTTTCCGCCACGGCCGGTTCCCAACCCCGCCGCGTGTCCAGGACCCGGACACCCGGCGGGGATCAGGCGGCGGCCGAGACCGCGCCGATCATGGTGTGCAACCGGTCGGCGGCGGCCCGTCCGAAGGCCGGGTCGTTGATGTGGGTGTCGTAGTCGTAGAGGCGGGCGGCGCTCCCGCGCAGGCCCTCGCGCAGCGTCGAGAACAGGGCCCCGTCCGCACGGGGGTCGTGGTACGGGCCGCCCGGCGCGCCGAGCGTGGAGAGCCCGCGCAGGGGCAGGCAGACCGCCGTCGGCCCCGTCGACGCGCGCAGTTTCGCCGCGACCCGGCGGCCCAGCTCCGCGCATTCGGACTCGGTCGTACGGATCACCGTGACCGAGGGGTTGTGGACGCGGATCCTCCGGTAGCGGGCCCGTTCGGGCAGGGTCTCCAGCGGCCCGAACTTCACCATGTCCAGCGCGCCCAGGCTCACCACCTGCGGGATCCCCGCCCGCCCGGCCGCGCTGAGCCGGTCGGGCCCCGCCGTGAGGATGCCGCCGCACAGGTCGTCGGCGAGCTCGCTGAGGGTCAGGTCCAGCACCCCCGCGAAGATCCCCTGCCCGGCCAGGGTCTCCAGGGTCCGCCCGCCCGTACCGCTGGAGTGGAAGACCAGTACCTCGTAGCCGAGTTCGGTCAGCCGTTCCCGGGCCGCGTCCACACCGGTCGTCGTCACCCCCGCCATGCTCGCCGCGACCAGCGGCCGGGCACCCGCCCCCAGCCGGGCCGGGCGGCGCAGCTCCAAGGAGGCGTGCTGGAACGCCCTGGACATCCCGGCGACCGCCTCCACGGCGTTCGCCAGCACCGGCGCCGAGATGCTGTTGATCCCGGCGATGTCCACGACGCTGTACATCATGGTGATGTCCGCGGACCCGACGTACGGGGCCACGTCCCCGGACGCCATCGAGGAGACCATCACCTTCGGCACGCCGAGCGGCAGCGCCCGCATGGCGCGCGTCGCGATCGAGGTGCCCCCGCTGCCCCCGATCGCGAGCACCCCGTGCAGCCGCCCCTCGGCGTGCAGGCGCAGGAGGGCCACCTCGGCGCCCCGGGCCATCGTGGTCACGGCCGAGCCCCGGTCGGCGGCGGCCCGCAGGTCGGACAGGTCCGCGCCCGCCGCCCGGGCCACCTCTTCGCGCGGCACGTCCGCGTCCACCCGGGGCTCTCCCATGATCCCCGTGTCGACCAGTACCACCTCGACGCCGGCGCGCAGCAGCCTCTCGCGCAGCCAGCCGTACTCGACACCCTTGGTGTCCAGGGTTCCCACCAGCACGACGCTCGTCATATGTGCAATGTCCACGCAGGTGGGGTTTGTTGGCAAGTAAAGGTCGAGTCAACCCTCCAGTAGCACCAAAAGGCGCTCCAGGAAAGGGATTTGAGGAACCATCAGCTTGTTCCGCGCCATCGGCGGGGAGAACCAGGCCACCCGGTCCAGCTCCGGGAACTCCTGCTCCCGCCCGGAGTGCGGAGGCCACTCCATCGTGAACGTCCCGGGCACCGTCAGCGCAGGATCGAGGTCCGCCTCGACCGCCCAGATGGTCACCAGCTTCCCGCTGGTCAGCCGCACCTCGCCGAGCGGCAGGTAGTCGCCTTCCGGCRGCGCCAGCCCGAGCTCCTCCGTGAACTCCCGGCGGGCCGCGTCCCGGGGCGCCTCGTCCGGCCCGTACTCGCCCTTGGGGATCGCCCAGCCGCCGGCGTCCCGCCCCGCCCACAGGGGGCCGCCCATGTGGCCGAGGAGGACCTCCACGCCCCCGCCGCCGGTGCGGCGGAACAACAGCAGGCCGGCGCTGCGCTTGTGCCTCTTCGGCTCCGTCATGGCTTCATGTATGCCCCGCCGGCCGGCCTTCAGTGCGCGTGCGGACCCTCCCGGTGGACCGGGCCGTGCGCGTCCGCGCAGTGCGGGTCACCGCCGCCCGGCTCCTCGCCCGCCCGGCCGACCGACAGCAGAGCCTCCTGGACGTGGTCCACCTGGAGCGTGGTGTGAGTGATCCCGTACTCCTTCTCCAGCAGCCGTTCCAGCTCCCGGCGCACCGCGTGGCAGTCGCCTTCCGGATACACCAGCACGTGCGCGGAGAGCGCGGCCTGCCCCGAGGTGATCGTCCAGATGTGCAGGTCGTGCACCTCCGTCACCGGCGGGTGTCCGACGAGACGGTCGCCGACCGCGTCCGGGTCCAGGTGCGCCGGGGCCGCCTCCAGGAAGATCCGCCCCGACTCGCGCACCAGCCCGTAGCCCGCCTTCACCATCAGCACCACCACCACGAGCGTGGCGATCGCGTCCGCCTGCACGAAACCGGTCGTGAGCACGATCAGGCCGGCCACGGCCGTCCCGATGAAGGCGAACAGGTCGTTCAGGATGTGCTGGTAGGCGCCCTCCACGGCCAGCGAGGACCGGTTCGCCCGCGAGATGCACCAGGCCGCCCCGACGTTGACGACGATGCCGGCCAGCGCCGTGACCAGCACCAGACCGCCCTCCACCTGCGGCGGGTCGATCAGCCGCCGTACCGCCTCGTAGGCCAGCCAGGCCGCCAGCAGCAACAGGGTCAGCCCGTTGGCCTGGGCGGAGAGGATCTCGGCCCGCTTGAGGCCGAACGTGAAACCGCCGCGCGCCGGGCGCGCCGCCAGCCGCATCGCGATCAGCGCGAGGACGATCGAGACGGCGTCGGTCAGCATGTGTGCCGCGTCCGAGATCAGGGCCAGGGACTGGGCCATCACGCCGACGACCACCTCGACGGCCATGAACCCGCCGATCAGCGCGAGCGCGATCGCCAGCCAGCGGCGGTCCGCGTCCGGGTCGACCCCGTGGCTGTGCCCGGAGTGGCCGTGGCCGTGGTCGGGCTCCCGGTCGTGGTCGTGCGCGTGGTCGTGCCCGGTCATGGCGTCCCCCGTTGGTTCGGTTCCGACGCGTGAAGTGAAGCGCACCTCGGCGAGATCGGCAAAGGCTGCAACGGGGACCGTTGTCATTCTCCATAAGACCCCTCTGACCTGCGGTGATGCTGCCCGCGCCGGGACCGGTCGATCGTGGGAAGATCTGTGCATGGTCCAGCGCCCCGGTGCGGACACCGCGCCCGAACTCGTCCTGGAGACCGCCGGGGGCTCGACCGAGATGAGCCCGCCCCGGACCTATCACGTCGGCCGGGACCCCCTCTGCGAGATCTGCCTCGACGACGCCCGCGTCTCCTGGCACCACGCGGTCCTCTGCCCCGACGGGGACCACTGGACCGTCCGGGACGAGGACAGCACCAACGGCACCTGGGCCGACGGCCACCGCATCCACGAATGGAGCGTCGGCCCCGGCAGCGAGCTGCGCTTCGGCAGCGCCCAGGACGGCCCGCGCGCCGTCCTCTCCATCCGCACGCCCCCGCCCCCGCCCCTGACCGTCCCGTCCGCCGCACCCGTCGCCCACCCGGAGCGCACCGGCACCTTCCGCCGGCCCACCACCGTCCGCCCGCTGGCCGCCCGCACCGCCCTGCGCATCGGCCGCGACCCCGCCAACGACCTCGTCGTCGACGACCTCGTCGTCTCCCGCCGGCACGCCGAACTGCGGGCCCTCGCCGACGGCACCTACGAGATCGCCGACCTCGGCAGCCACAACGGCACCTACCTCAACGGCGCCCCCGTCGAACGGGCCCGGATCGCCGAGGGGGACATCGTCGGCATCGGCCACTCGGCCTTCTGCCTCGTCGGCGACCGGCTCCAGGAATACGTCGACAGCGGCGAGGTCTCCCTCGACGTGCAGGAGCTCGCCGTCGCCGTCGACCACGGCCGCAAGACGCTCCTCGACGACGTCTCCTTCCCCGTCGGCGGGAAATGCCTGCTCGCCGTCGTCGGACCCAGCGGCGCAGGCAAGTCCACCCTGCTCGGCGCCCTGACCGGACTGCGCCCCGCCGACCACGGCACCGTCCTCTACGACGGCCGCGACCTCTACCGCGACTACGCCGAACTGCGCAGCCGCATCGGACTCGTCCCCCAGGACGACATCCTGCACGCCCAGCTCACCGTCCGCCGCGCCCTCACCTACGCCGCCGAACTGCGCTTCCCGCAGGACACCGCCAAGACCGAACGCCAGGCCCGCGTGGACGAGGTGATCGGCGAACTCGGTCTCGGACAGCGCGCGGACCAGCCCATCCACAGCCTCTCGGGCGGCCAGCGCAAACGGGTCTCCGTCGCCCTGGAACTGCTGACCAAGCCGTCCCTGCTCTTCCTCGACGAACCCACCTCCGGCCTCGACCCCGGCATGGACCGCTCCGTCATGCACATGCTGCGCGGCCTCGCCGACGACGGCCGCACCGTCATCGTCGTCACCCACAGCGTGCTCAGCCTGGACGTGTGCGACCGGCTGCTGGTGCTCGCCCCCGGCGGCCGCGTCGCCTGGTACGGGCCGCCCGGCGAGACCCTCGGCTTCTTCGGCTTCGACCAGTGGCCCGAGGCCTTCGAGGCCTTCGAGAACGAACGGGACCGCGACTGGGCCGGCCAGTACGCCGCCTCCCCGCAGTACCGCGCCTACGGAGCCGGAGCACCCCGCGGACCCCGCGGAGCCCCCGACGGGCAGGCCGGCCAGGGCCCGGCCGGCTTCGCCCCCGCGCCGCCCAAGGCGCAGAGCTGGGGATCCCAGCTCTCCACCCTGGTCCGCCGCTACGCCGCCGCGCTCGGCGCCGACCGCACCTTCCTCGCCATCATGATCGCCCTGCCGTTCGTGATGGGCGCCATGGCCCGCGCCCTGGCCGGCAGCGCCCTCACCCAGGAGACGGCGATCAACGCCCTGCTCATCCTGTGCGTCGGCGGCGTCCTGACCGGAGCGGCCAACGCCGTCCGGGAGCTGGTCAAGGAACGGGTGATCTACCAGCGCGAACGCGCCGTCGGACTGTCCCGGTCCGCCTATCTGATGTCCAAGGTGGTGGTGCTGGGCACGATCACCGTGGCCCAGGCCGTCGTCCTGACCCTCGTGGGCCTCTTCGGCGTGCGGCTCGTACCGCCGGGCGCCACCGGGGTGTTCCTGCCGCCGCTCGTCGAGATCACCCTCGCCGTCGCCCTGCTGTCCTTCACCGCGATGATGCTCGGTCTGCTCGTGTCCGCCCTGGTGAAGAAGGAGGAGGTCACCATGCCGCTGCTGGTCCTCCTCGCCATCGTCCAGGTGGTCTTCTGCGGGGCGCTGCTCCAGCTCGACGGGGTGCCGGTGATCGAGCAGCTCGCCTGGTTCGTCCCCTCCCGCTGGGCGCTCGGCGCGATGGCCGGCACCATCGACCTCGCCCGGATCGTGCCCGGCCCGCTCACCGACGACCCCCTCTTCGCGCACTCCGCCGGGGTCTGGCTCCTCAACATGGGCATGCTGGTGGCCCTGTCCGTCCTGTTCGGCGTACTGGTCGCGCGGCTGCTGCGGCGGCACGAGCCCGCGATCATGCGGAAGTAGGCCCGGCCGATGACCACCCCCGACGGCCCCGGCGCCGTGTTCCGGCCCACGCACGTGGTCCCGCCCGACGGGCTGCCCGCCTGGGAGGCGCCCGACGCGACCCGGCCGACCACCGCCCTGGACGCCTTCCTCCCCGTACGCCTGCTGTCCCGGAGCGGGGAGTGGGGAGAAGTGCTGTGCGCCAACGGCTGGTCCGCCTGGGTCGACGGCCGGCTGCTGGTGGCCGTGCCGCGGCCGCCGCCCACCGCCGGCCGGCCGACCGCCCCGGCGCAGGACCCGGGGCCGCTGCTCGCCGAGGCGGCCGAGGCCCTCGACCGCTACCGGCGGGCCGTCCGCGACCTCGCCGCGGACCGGGCGGACACCGGCGTGTTCCGGGAGGCCGTACGGGGCCTGCGGGCCGGGATCGTCATCGACGGGGAGTCCGCGTGGCTCTACGACGCCGCGGCGGATCAGTGGATGTACGCGGACGGGAGCCGCCTGGCCCCCTACGCAGTCGTCTCGGGACCGGGCGCCCCGCCCGCGCCGCAGCCCCGGGACCCGCGGCCGCAGGACTCCGGCGCCGCCCCGGGTGCCGGCGCGGCGGAACCGGCCCACGAGCCCACCAGGATCGTGGACCGGCCCCCGCCCGAACCGGGCGGGCGCTGATGGGAGCCGCAGACCCGCGGGCCGGGCGGCCGTCCGGACCCGCAGGCAGGCGGATCGCCGGCTACCTGCTGGAGGACGAGATCGGGCGCGGCGGCATGGCCGTCGTCTACCGGGCCCGGGACCTGAGGCTGGACCGCACGGTGGCGCTGAAGGTGCTGGCCCCCGAACTGGCCCGCAACGACACCTTCCGGCAGCGCTTCGCCCACGAGTCCAGGGTGGCGGCGGCCATCGACCACCCGCACATCGTGCCGGTGTTCGAGGCCGGTGAGGCGGACGGCCTGCTGTACATCGCCATGCGGTACGTCCCCGGACAGGACCTGCGGGCCCTCCTCGACCGCACCGGGCCGCTGTCCGTGGCGGCGGCGGCCCGGATCGCGGGTCAGCTGGCCTCGGCACTCGACGCCGCCCACGCCCACGACCTCGTCCACCGGGACGTCAAACCCGGCAACGTCCTGGTCGCCGAGGGCACGGACGGCGAACACCCCGAGCACGTGTACCTGACCGACTTCGGCCTCACGAAGAAGTCCCTCTCGCTGACCGGGTTCACGACCGTCGGCCAGTTCGTCGGGACCCTGGACTACGTCGCCCCGGAGCAGATCTCGGGGAAGCCGGTGGACGGCCGCTGCGACGTGTACGGGCTGGGCTGCGTGGTCTACGAGATGCTCACCGGGGGCCCGCCGTTCCGCCGCGACGACGACCTCGCCCTGCTCTGGGCCCACCAGTACGATCCGCCGCCCCTGCCGTCCTCGCACCGCCCGGACCTGCCGCCCGCCGTCGACTCGGTACTCGCCAAGGCCCTCGCGAAGGCCCCCGAGGACCGCTGGGGGACCTGCCTGGCCTTCACCACCGCCCTCCGCGCCACGGCCGGCCGCCCTCCGGCCGCCGCCGCTGCCTGCCCGCCGCCACCGCACTGGGCCCTGCCCGTGTTCCGCGGCCCCTCCGGGCGCCCGTAGGCCCCCGGGCGCCGTAGGCCCACCAGGCTCCCGGCCCGCCCCGGGCGGCGGCCCGGCGGTCACGGCCTCACGGTGACGCGGGGGCCCGCGTGCTCCGGCGCCGGACGGGGCGGGACAGGAGGGCGCCGAGGAAGCCCGCCACGGCGCCCCAGAGGAGGGCGAGTCCGGTCGTGCGCCACAGGTGCGGGGTGAGTTCGGCGGTGCCCGAGAGGCCGGCCGCGTCGCCGATGCCCAGGAGGGACAGGCCGAACCGGACCTCCACCCGGGCCAGCAGGCACACCGTCAGGGTGGCCAGGGCGAGCGCCACCGCCAGGTGCAGGGCGTGCCGGTGGAGCCGCACGTGCGCGGGGGAGCGCACGGCGGCCAGCACCCCGGTGCCGAGCAGCAGGACGGCCGCCAACGGCACCAGCCACCAGGCCCGCGCGTCCTGCTCCGCGAGCGAGGCCACGTCGATGGTCGACGGCTCGGAGCCGCGCAGGACCCGGTCCAGCACCTGCGGCACGGGCAGGCCGAACGGCCCCTCCACCCGGCCCTGCCACGCACCGCCGAAGCCCACGGTGAGGGCCGGCCAGGCCAGGTTGGGCAGGCCGAGCAGGAGCACGGCCAGGGTCCGGGCGGCGTGGCCCCGGGTGGCGGCCGTCACCAGGCCGACGGCCAGGCCGAGCCCGACGTACGCGACGAGCAGGACGGCGGTGGCGTGGGCGGCCGGGCGCACCGCCGCGTGGAAGCGGACCAGGGCGGCCGGGAGCGGTGCGCCCCGCGAGACCAGCAGGGTGATCAGCAGCAGGCCCAGGATCCACAGCAGCCCGAAGAGGAGCGTGGCGGGCAGGTCGGCCCGGAAGCCCACCGTCGGTGCGGCCCCGAGCAGCTCGCCGAGGTCCCCGAGCGGTGAGTCCCCGGGGGAGAGCCCGAAGTCCTGCCGGGCCAGGAGGCCGGACAGGGTGAGCAGGAGCAGCCACAGGACGGTCAGCCGGGCGGCCCGCAACCCAAGTTCCCGGGGCGTGACCACCGCCCGGCCCCGCAGCGGACGCAGGAAGAGGAAACCCGTGGTGAGCGCACCGGCCAGGCTGACCGACAGGGGCATCACCGACAGGCTCACGTCCGCCCCGGCCAGCGGGCCCGCCTCGGCGGAGCCCTCGACCGCGCCGCCGGCGGCCATCACCACGACCGCGGCGAGCACCCGGGGGAAGGCGCCCTCCGGCAGATCGCCCGCTCCCGCGCAGGCGAGCCCGGCCGCGGCCACCGCGGTCATCACGGCGAAGCCCGCCAGGGCGGCGACGAGCGCGTCGCGCCAGGCCTTGGGGGAGGCGTGCTCGGAGGTCCTGACGGAGGAGCGGATCACCCGCTCACCGTGGCACCCCCGGCTTGCGGGCACCACCGGGAGCACGCACACAATGGTCCGCAGGAGTGTACGAACGCGTACGGAGCCGGATCAGTAGGAGCTTTCGGGAATTCCGCCGCCGGGAGAGAAGAGCCCGTGACCACGCAGCCCTCCGGCGAACGGCCGCCGCAGCCCCATCAGCCGTCACCGCCGGACGCGTCCTCGTCCGGGCCCGCGTCCGGGAAGCCCACCGGGCCCCCTTCCGGGCCGCTCTCCGGCGGGGCGGCGCCGGGTCCCCCCGGGCCGCCGCCCCCGGCACCGCCCGGTGGGCCTCCCGGTGGGGAGCCGCCGGGCGGGTCGCGGCCCTGGTGGCGGTCCGGTCCCCGGATCGCGGCGGCGGCCGTGGCGCTGGCCGCCGTGGCCGCTCTGGTCGTGGTGCTGACCCGGCCGGGCGGCGGGGGTTCCACGCAGCGGGCCGGGGCCGAGGTGTTCCTCCAGCCGGCCGCGGTGACCGGCCCGGCCCCGTTCACCGAGTCCACGGCCGCGCGGGAGGCCACCCCGCCGCCGTACAGCCCGGCCCCGAACCCGACCCCGTCCCCGGCGGGCACCGGCACCACCCCGACCCGCAGCGTCAGCGGCTCCGCCCCCGGCCTTTACGGCGGCACGAAGGACGTCGCCAGCTGTGACGTGCCGAGGCAGATCGCGGCGCTGTCCGCCGAGCCCGCCAAGAACGCCGCCTTCGCCTCCGCCCTCGGCCTCGAACCCCGAGCCGTCTCCGGCTACCTGCGCGCCCTGACCCCCGTACGGCTGCGCACGGACACCCGGGTCACCAACCACGGCTACCGCGACGGCAGGGCCGTCCCCTACCAGGCGGTCCTGCAGGCGGGAACGGCCGTGCTGGTGGACGACCGCGGGGTCCCGCGGGTCCGCTGCGCATGCGGCAACCCGCTCGGCGCCCCCGTGCCGCTGCCGGCGAACCCGAAGCGTTCCGGACAGCCCTGGCCCTCGTACCGGCCCGGCGAGGCCGTGGTGATCGCACCGTCGAAGACGGTGGTGCACAAGATCGTGATCTACGACCGGGAGAGCGGCCGCTGGTACGAGCGCGACCGGGGCGCGGCCCCGGAACCGGACCGTCCGGTACCGCCGCCGCCCACCCCCACCCCGCCGACCGGCACGCCCTCGCCGGCCACCTCCCCGCCGCCCTCCGGCCCCACCCCACCGCCCGTGACCGGCACCCCGGGCACCGGAACGCCGGAGGACACCGCCACGGCGACCACCCCGTCCGGGAGCCCGTCGGGCGGCCCCGGGGACACGTCCACCCCCTCGGGACCCGCGTCCAAGCCGCCCGCCCTCACCGACCGCAGCACCCCGAGCGGTCCCACCACCCCGCCCGGCCCCTCCACCGCCCCGTCCGCGGGCCTGGCCCCCGCCTCCCCGTCCGGGTCCGGGGACGGATCCGGGGAAGCGGAGGCGAACGGGGAAGGCTAGGCCCCGCCGTGCGGCGCGACCGGAGACGGCATGCCGGGGACGGGGGACAGTGAGACCCTGGCTGCATGGACCAGCGGGGACGGACCCACGAGGTCGACTGGCCCGCGCGGCCGGATCTGAGCCTCGCGCTCAATCGCATGGGCACCTTCGACTGGGACCTCGACAGCGGCCGCATGCATCTGGACGCCACCGCCCTCGGGGTCCTCGATCTGCGCCCCGAGGAGTTCGGCGGCACCCCCGCGGGACTGCTCGGCAGGGTCCCGCCCGGCGAGCGCGCCCGGCTGGAGCGTCGCGTCGAGGAGGCCCTGCGGGAAGGGCGCAGCCACTACGGGGCCTACTTCCGCACCCTGCGCCGGGACGGCGGCGCCGCCTGGACCCACGTCCAGGGACACGTCCTGCGGGACCCGCACGGCCGCCCGTACCGGATCATCGGCATCCTCCGCGACGCCACCACGGACCCCAACGAGCCGGGCGCCGCCGGGAACGGGGACGAGGGGCGCCGGCGGATGACCGGGGTCGTCGAGCGGACCACCGCGATCCTCGCGCACGCCCGCACCGTCAACGACGTGACCGACGTCCTCAAGGACCCCGAGGCCCTCGGCCACCTCGGCGCCGTCAGCGTCATGCTCGGGATCGTCGACGGCGCCCGCATCCACCTGGTCGCCGAAGGGCAGCTCGGCTCGTACGTCCCCGAGATCGAGTACACGCGCATCGACGCACAGTTCCCCATGAGCGAGGCCGTACGGACCCTGCAACCGGTGTTCATCGCCTCCCGGGAGCAGTTCCAGCGCGGCTATCCGCGCCTGTGGCCGTACATCGAGCCGCTCGCCGTGCGCAGCGGCGTCTACCTCCCGCTGATCGCCCAGGGGCGGCCCGTCGGCGCCCTCGGCCTGCTGTACCGGCGGGAAGGGGACTTCACCGCGGAGGAGCGCAACGTCCTGGTCGCCCTCGGCAGCGGCATCGCGCAGAGCCTCCAGCGGGCGATCCTCTTCGAGCAGGAACACGACCTCGCCGAAGGCCTCCAGCGGGCCATGCTGCCCCGCCACATCCCGGACGTACCGGGCGCGCTGATCGCCGTCCGGTACCGGGCGGCGCGGATGGGGCGCGACATCGGCGGCGACTGGTACGACGTGGTCCCGCTCGGCGACGGCCGGGTCGGGGTGATGATCGGGGACGTCGAGGGCCACGACACGGACGCGGCGGCCGTCATGGGCCAGCTCCGGATCGTGTTCCGCGCCTACGTCATGGAGGGCCACACCCCCGGTGCGGCGATGGCGCGCGCCTCCGCCTTCCTGCGGGACCTGGCCACCGAACGCTTCGCCACCTGCACCTATGCCGAGGTGGACCTGAACACCGGAACCCTCCACCTGGTCCGGGCCGGCCACCTGGACCCGTTCGTCCGGCGGGGCGACGGCACCTGCCACCGCGTCCAGGTGGCGGGCGGGCTGCCGCTCGGCCTGCCCGCGCGCGAGCAGGCGGGCACCGGCTCGGGCTACCCCGTCACCAGTCTGGAGCTGCACCCCGGGGACACCCTGCTGCTCTGCACCGACGGGCTGCTCGAACGGTCCGGCGGTGACCTGGAGACCGGGATGCGGGAGTTCATGGATGCGGCCCGCGACGGTCCCGTCGACGTCGAGGAACTGGCCGACGTACTGTGCGACCTCGTCGGGGACGCGGGCGGCGGGGACGACATGGCCCTGCTCCTGCTGCGCCGGCGCGGCACCCCCGCCCCGCGCGGTGGCGGCCCGTTGCACCAGCGCCTCGTTCCCGGGGATCCCGACARCCTGGTGATGGGCCGCCACCTGATCCGGGCGGCGGTGGCCGCCTGGGGGGCCCGGGAGCGCGCCGACGAGATCGAGCTGGTGGCGGACGAGCTGATGACCAACGCCCTCGTGCACACCGACGGCGGCGGCCTGGTCAGCCTGCGGCTGACGGCCGAGGGCCGGATCCGGATCGAGGTCGAGGACTTCAGCAGTGCCCTGCCGCGCCGCCGCGAGGCCGACGACTGGGCGGTGTCGGGCCGCGGCCTGATGCTGGTGGAGCGGCTCGCGGAGGGCTGGGGCGTGGAACCCCGGGGCGGCGGGAAGTGCGTGTGGTGCGAGTTCGCCGTTCCGCAGGGGGACGGGCACTGAAGGCGCCCGTCCCGAGGGGGTCCGGCTCAGGCGGCGGCGTACGGCCCCTGCGCGGCCTTCACGTTCTGCAGGGCCGTCAGCCTGAGCACGAAGACGATGCCGAGCCCGGCCGCGGCCACGGTGGTCAGACCGGCGAACGCGCCCAGGGCGGACGCGGTGCGCAGGGCCTGCGGGGTGTCCGCCCGGCTGCCGAGCAGCGTGGCCGTCGTGTCGAGGACGCGGGAGAGGACCCAGAGGATCCACCACGAGGTCAGCGGCACCGTGGAGACGCGCCGGAAGGAGCCGTCCGGGCCCAGCTGCACGCTCGCCGCCCAGGTCTGCGCCGCCACCCGGTAGGGGAGGAAGAGGTTGCCGAAGGGGATGAACCATGCCCCCACCGCCCAGCCCGCGGACCGGGTGAAGGCACCCGGGTTGAAGATCCCGCCGTTGGTCCGCACCCGGTGGAACCAGATGACGAAGACGACCGCCGTGGCCAGCAGCGTCAGGCCCTGGAAGCCGCCGGTGAGGGTGGTGAGCAGGTCCGCGCCCTGGAGGGTGTGCTGCTGCACCGCGAAGGGGTCGGCCTGTACGTCCTTCATCAGCGACCACGTGTACAGGTCGGCGACGCACCCCAGCAGGGCGGCGACGGCCGCCGCGCAGAGCAGCACCGTCACGGCCGTCGCGAGGCCCCGGGGGGAACGCAGCACGGGAACGGCCGGCTGCGGGGCGGGGTAGGCGGGGGCCGGGTAGGAGGGGAAGGCCGGTCCCGGCTGCCCGGGGTACTCCGGTCGCGGGGCGGCCCCGTACGGCGGCTGCCCCGGCGGAGGCGGAGGCGGAGGCGGAGGTGAGCCGGGCGCGCTGAAGGACATGACGGAGGACCCCCCACGGGTACGGACGGCAACGGCTGGAGCGGGCCGGCCCGCTGACGGGCCGGCCGGGCAGGGTCGAACATATGTCAGCCCGTCTCCCGCGCGTCCAAAGGGATGCGGGAGGGCACCGGGCGGGCGGTCCCTACAGGCGTACGAGGGTGACCTCGGTCGCCTTCACGCTCGTCCAGACCGCGGTGCCGTCGGCCAGCCGGAGTTCGGCGGCGGCCTCAGGAGTGACCTCCGCGACCAGGTCGGGGACCTCGGCGGACCCCACGAGGACGCGCAGCCGGCTGCCGACCGCGGTGATCTCCCGTACGGTGCCGGGCCAGACGTTGCGCGGACTGCCGCCGGGGCGCTCCCGGTGTACCGACACCGCCTCCGGGGCGATGATCGCCAGCGCCTCCGCCCCTTCGGGCAGGGCCTCCGCCACCACGAGCCGTCCGCCCGGGCCGAGCGCGAGCCCGTCGGCGGAGGTGGTGCCGGGCCAGGCGTTGCGGCCCAGCATCCGGGCCACCCAGGGCGAGCGCGGCCGGCGGGTCACCTCGGCCGGGGCCGCGTCCTGCAGGGTGCGCCCGTCGGAGAGGACGAGGACCCGGTCGGCCAGCGACACCGCCTCGACGGGATCGTGAGTGACGATCAGACAGACCCCGTCGAAGCCCGCCAGGTGCGTCCGCAGGGTGTGCCGCACGTGGGCCCGGGTGGTCTGGTCGAGGGCGGCGAGGGGCTCGTCGAGCAGCAGCAGCCGGGGACGGGCGGCGAGCGCCCGCGCGAGGGCCACGCGCTGGGCCTGCCCGCCGGACAGCTGGGCCGGCTTGCGCCGGGCGAGGTGGCCGACGCCGAGCCGGTCCAGCCAGGCCTGCGCCTCGCGGCGGGCCTCGGCGCGGCCGGCCCCGCGGGCGCGCAGTCCGTACGCGGTGTTGGCGAGGGCGGTCAGATGGGGGAACAGCGCCCCGTCCTGCGGCACCCAGGCCACCTGGCGCCGGTGCGGGGGCAGGGCGGTGACGTCGGTGTCCCCGAGGCGCAGCCGGGCGTGTGCGCGCGGGGTCAGCCCGAGGAGGGCCCGCAGCAGGGTGGTCTTGCCGGCGCCGTTCTCGCCGACGACGGCGATGGTGGTGCCCGGTTCGGCGTCCAGGGTCAGCTCGTTGAAGCCGGTCACCTCGGCGTGCAGGGGCCATCCGCCGCCCTCGGCCCGCGCGGCCTTCCCGCCGGGACCGGGTGCGTCGGCGGCGGCTCCGTCGGACGGGGGAGCGTCCTGCCCCGAGGGGGACGGCGCGGGTTCCTCGGCCGGCTGTCCCGCCCCGGCGTCCTTCGCGGCGACCGGGGTGCCGGTCCAGCGTCCGCGCAGGGCGATGAGCACGCCCATGGCGATGGCGAGCAGCAGCAGTGACACCGAGGTGGCGGCCTCCGGCTTGTCCTGGAGCAGCAGGTACACCTGGAGGGGAAGCGTCTGGGTGGTGCCGGGCAGGTTGCCCGCGAAGGTGATGGTCGCGCCGAACTCGCCCAGTGCGCGGGCCCAGGTGAGGGCCGCCCCGGCCACCAGACCGGGGGCCACCATGGGCAGGGTCACGCTGAAGAACACCCGGACCGGCGGGGCACCGAGGGAGGCGGCGGTCTCCTCGTAGCTCTGCTTGAGCCCGCCGAGCGCGCCCTCCAGGCTGATCACCAGGAAGGGCATCGCCACGAACGTGGCCGCGACGACGGCACCGGAGGTGTGGAACGGCAGGGTGATGCCGAAGGTGTCCTCCAGCCAGGGGCCGAGGAGTCCGCGCCGCCCGAAGCCCAGCAGCAGGGCCACACCGCCGACGGTCGGCGGCAGCACCATGGGCAGCAGCACCAGCGAGCGCACCAGGGCCTTGCCCTTGAAGGGGACCCGGGCCAGCAGCCAGGCGAGCGGTACGCCGAGCAGCAGGGAGAGGCCGAGCGCCCACAGCGACACCACGAGCGACAGCTTCAGCGCCTCGACGACGCCGGGGCTGGTGAGGTGGGTACCGAGTTCGCCCCACTGCGTACGGGAGAGGATCCCGAGCAGCGGCAGCAGCAGGAACGCGACGGCGAGCAGCGCGGGCAGGGCGAGTGCCAGCGGAGGCCGGGTGCGGGTGCGGAGTCTGCTCATCGGGTTCCTGGTCGAAGCGGCGCGGGGCGGGAGGGCCTGACGGCGGGAAGGACGGGGACGGGGGCTTCTGCGGGCACGGACGAGGGGCTGCCCGTCCCCCCGGACCGGGCAGCCCCATCGAACGTCAGGCCGGTTACGCCTTCTGGAAGCCGGCGTCCTGGAGGATCTTCTGGGCCTCCGGGGTGCTCAGCCACGCCACGAACGCGGCCGCGGCCGCGCTGTTCTTGGACTGCTTGAGCGTCGCGGCCGGGTAGGAGGCCACGGCGTTCTGGTCGTCCGGGATGTCGACGGTGACGACCTTGTCACCGGACTTGGCGGAGTCCGTCTTGTAGACGAGACCGGCGTCGGCCTCGCCCAGCTCGACCTTGGAGAGGACGGCGCGGACGTTCGCCTCCTGGGAGACCGGCTTCACTTCGACCTTCTGGGCGTCGAGGATCTGCTTGCTGTAGCGGCCGACGGGGACCTCGGGCGCCGCCAGGACGACCTTGATCTTGGAGTCGGCGAGGTCCTTCAGCTCGTCGATCTTGAACGGGTTGCCCTTGCCCGCCGCGATGACGAGACGGTTCTTCGCGATGACCGTGGCGTCGTTGGTCTCGCCCTTGAGGCCGTCCATCGTCTTGGTGTCGGCGGTGACCAGGGCGTCGGCCGGCGCACCCTGCTTGACCTGCGCGGCCAGCTCCTGCGAACCGGCGAAGGAGAAGGTGACCTTCGTCCCGGGGTGGGACTTCTGGTACGCCTCGCCGGCGGTCTTGAAGACGTCGGTGAGGGAGGAGGCGGCGAGGACGGTGAGGTTCACGTCCTTGGCCGGGGCCGCGGCCGGGGCCGAGGTGGACGGGGAGCCCGCGGCGTCGTCCTTCTTCCCGGCGTCGCTGCCGCAGGCGGACAGCGGGACGAGCAGGGCGGCGCTCAGCGCGGCTGCGGCCGTGCGGCGGTTCAGGATGCTGTACACGGTTCGGGCTCCTCGGTCGGGTCGGCGGCCGGCCGGGTGCCGGGACCGCGTGGTGGTGACCCGCGCCGGTGACGGGCGGAGCGGGTGGGGACGAGCGGGCGGGAGGGCGGGGCGGCGGGTGGATCAGGTGCGGTCGATGTGCACGCTGGTGGACTTCACGCGGGCGGTGGCCCGCATGCCGACCTCCAGGCCCAGTTCCTCGACGGCCTCACGGGTGAGCAGGGAGACCAGGCGGTGGGGACCGGCCTGGATCTCCACCTGGGCGGCCACGTCGCCGAGTTTGACGGCGGTGACGATCCCGGGGAAGGCGTTGCGCGCGGAGGTGTAGGGCTCTCCGTCCTCGGCGTGGGCGCCCTGCCCCACCTCGACGGAGAAGGCCGCGAGGTCACGGCCGTTGATCAGGCGACGGCCGCCCTCGTCGCGATGGGTCGCGACCCGGCCGGCGTCGGCCCAGCGGCGCGCCGTGTCCGGGCTGACGCCCAGCAGACGTGCCGCCTGTCCGATGGTGTAGGACTGCATGGGCGACAAGGTAGGGGCACTTCTGGCGCATTTGCAATTCGTTTGGGACGATCTCCATCGCAGATGCCATCCCCATTGTGGAATCCGCCAAACTCATTCCGTTTCCCGGCCTTCCGGTCGGTAAAGTCTGGGCATGGCTGATGCAGACGCGAGGACGACGGGTTCGACGGATGCGGCCGGTACGGCACGGGTGGACGCCTGGATGTGGTCGGTGCGCCTGACGAAGACCCGGTCGGTCGCCGCCACCGCCTGCCGGGCGGGCCACGTCAAGGTCAACGGCGAGCGCGCGAAGCCCGCGCAGAGCGTGCGCGCGGGGGACGAGGTGCGGCTCTACCACGCGGGGCGCGAGCGCGTCGTCGTGGTGCGGCGGCCGGTGACCAAGCGGGTCGGGGCGCCCGTCGCGGCGGAGTGCTTCATCGACAACAGCCCGCCGCCGCCCACTCCGGTGGAGGCGGCCGTGGTCGGCATCCGCGACCGCGGGGCGGGCCGCCCGACCAAGCGCGAGCGCCGCGAGATCGAAACCCTGCGCGGGCGCCCGTAGCCTCCGGCGGTGGACCCGGTGGTGCCCGGCAGTGCGTCCCCCGGGCCGGGGCCCGGCGGGCCCCACCGGGCGGCCGGTTCCGCCCGGTGGGCGGTCCGTGTGAGTTCCGCGCGCGCCCGGCCCGCCCTAAGACCGGTTCCGCCCCGCCCGGTTCGGCTGTGGAGTGTGCGGTGCGGGAGCGGGAGCCGGCCCGGCCCGGGGGCGGACAGCGCAGGCTCAGGCCTTGCGGTACGCGTACGCCTCGGCGGCGGCCGCGACCACCGCGTCCAGCGGGGCGCCCGCCGAAGCGGCCACCACCGCCGCCACCGCCCCCTCCAGGAAGGGTGCGTCCGCCAGCCGGGATCCGGCGGGCAGTTCCTCGTCCTCCAGCAGGGCCTTGACCGTCAGCACGGAGCTGCCCAGGTCGGCCAGGAGCGCCACCCCCGCCCCCTGGTCCACCGACGCCGCGGCCGCCAGGACCAGCTCCGCGCTCGTCCCCAGCCCGCCGTCGACGGCGCCGCCCGCCGGGGCCACGGGAGCCACCGCTCCGCCCGCGGCCAGCCCCCGGGCCAGCTCCGCCACCGACTCCGCGACCGCCGCGCTGTGGGAGACCAGCACGATCCCGACCACCGGCCCGCCGCTCATGCCGCACCGCCCGCGTCGCCGGAGCCCCCGGAGGCGTCGGCCAGCGCGCGCAGCAGCAGCGCCGACGAGGTGGCGCCCGGGTCCTGGTGCCCGATGCTGCGCTCCCCGAGGTAACTGGCCCGGCCCTTGCGCGCGAGCATCGGCGTGGTCGCCTTCGCGCCGTTCTCGGCCGCGTCCGCGGCGTCACCGTAGGAGGAGGCGAGGGCCTCGACCCCCGGTACCAGCGCGTCCAGCATGGTCTTGTCGCCCGGCGCCGCCCCGCCGAGCCGGGCCACCGCGCCCACCCCGGCGTCCAGCGCCCCGCGCACCTGCTCGTCGGAGACCTCGGCGGCCTCCCCGAGCTCCTTGCCCGTGCTCCGCAGCAGTGTCCCGTACAGCGGACCGGAGGCGCCGCCGACGGTGGAGATCAGCGTCCGCCCGGCCAGTTGCAGCAGCGTGCCCGGCGGGGCCGTCGCGTCGGCCCCGGCCAGTGCCGCGCGGACGGCGACGAACCCCCGCAGCAGGTTGCTCCCGTGGTCGGCGTCCCCGATGGGGGAGTCCAGCTCCGTCAGCCGGTCGGCCTCCCGCTCCACGGACGCCGCGGCGGCGTCCAACCAGCGTCGGAAGAAGTCTGCGTCACGCACCGGATCTCCTCGTCTCGCACCCGCTCGGACGGTTCCACCGCCACCCTACGGTCACCCGCGTCTCAGCGGCCCCAGCGCAGGGCGGCGGTCTGCACCGGCGCGTCCCACAGGCGCAGCAGATCGTCGTCGGCCCGGCACAGGGTCACCGAGCAGCCCGCCATGTCGAGCGAGGTCACGTAGTTGCCGACGAGGGACCGTGCCACCGGCACGCCGCGGGCCTCCAGCACCCGGGCCACCTCCGCGTGGAACCCGTACAGCTCCAGCAGCGGGGTCGCCCCCATGCCGTTGACCAGGGCCAGAACCGGTGCGTCCGCCGGGCCCGACTGCGCCAGGTCCTCCAGTACGGCGCCCACCGCGAACTCCGCGATCTCCCGGGAGGTCATCATCGCGCGGCGTTCCCGGCCGGGCTCGCCGTGGATGCCGATGCCCAACTCCAGCTCCCCGTCGGGGAGGTCGAAGGTCGGGCTGCCCTTGGCGGGGGTGGTGCAGGCGCTGAGCGCCACTCCGAAGCTGCGCGAGGACTCGTTGACCTGACGGGCGATCGCCGCGACCCGGTCCAGCGGGGCGCCCTCCTCGGCGGCCGCCCCGGCGATCTTCTCGACGAAGAGGGTGCCACCGGTGCCGCGCCGGCCCGCCGTGTAGAGGCTGTCCGTGACGGCCACGTCGTCGTTGACCAGGACCTGTTCGACCCGCAGGCCGTCGTCCTCGGCCAGTTCCGCGGCCATCTGGAAGTTGAGCACGTCGCCGGTGTAGTTCTTCACGACGAACAGCACCCCCTGCCCGGAGTCGACGGCGCCGGCCGCGCGCAGCATCTGGTCCGGCACCGGCGAGGTGAAGACCTCCCCGGGGCAGGCGGCCGACAGCATCCCGTACCCGACGAAGCCGCCGTGCAGGGGTTCGTGCCCGGAGCCGCCGCCGGACACCAGTCCGACCCGCCCGCCCTCGCGGGCGTCGCGGCGTACGACGAGCCGGTTCTCGACGTCCACGTCCAGTTCGGGATGTGCGGCCGCCATTCCGCGCAGGGCGTCGGCGACGACCGTGTCCGCGGTGTTGATCAGCATCCTCATGGTTCTCTCCCGGTGAGGTCGACGGTGTTCTCCACGACCGCCCAGCCCTTGCCGCCGTCGGGGGCGACGACCTCGATCAGGTGGTGGTCGAGATGGCCCGTGATCATGACTGCCATGAGGGAGAGGTACTCGCGCCGCAGGTCGGGGGCGAGTCCGCGGTCCCCGGGCACCCCCAGTATGGTCCTGTCACCTTCCTCCGGCAGTGCGCAGGTGGACCGGACCGTGCGGAGGAGGAGCTCGAACCGCTCCCCGTCGAGGCCGTCCCGCACGTCCTGCGGGTACGTTCCCGGGCCGTCGGCCTCCCGGTCGTCGTCCGGACCGCGGTCGGTATCCGATCACGTTCCCACCTCTCCCGGGCGGCCGTGTCCACTCGCAGTGTAGGCCGCGGGCCCCCGCCCGGCGCCGGGTATGCCGTTCGCATATTCCGCACGAATACACTTTCGGTATTTTCCGGATGAATTCATCTTCTCCTCTCGTCCTACATTGACAGTGCGCAGCGGCCTGCGAGTTAATTAGTTCAACGGTGGCCTGATGTGGTCGTGTGTCGGCGGGATCTGGTCGCTCCATGGCCGGTTCATTTCGGCGGTCACGGTCGGGGCCGTCGCGACAATGCCGCAGCAGAAGGGGTGTCTTCACATGATCGCGACCGTCGCGATCGTTCAGGTGGGCGGGTATTGGCGAATCGGACTCTTTTATGGGGGGATCAATGACCCAGCTCGACTCTTTCTCTGTTCCTGATTTTCACCTTCCCTTCGGGAATTCCAAGCATCCCCTGGCCGCCCGCGCAAACGCCGAGGCCGCCACATGGGCGGTGCGCCACGAACTCGTCACCGATGCCGTGGACCAATTCGCGGGCATCGGGTTCGGTCATCTCGCCGGCCGGGTGAGCGGGGAGGTGCCGTACGAAACGGTCGTCCTGCTCGCCGAATGGATGGCGTGGTCGTTCGTCCTGGACGACCAGCACGACCACCTCATCAGGACCGGCGAGGTCGCCGCCTGGCGGCCGGTGGCCGACGCGATAACCGAGCACCTGGCGACGGGATCGGGCGGTGGCGCGCGGGCCCGCCGCAACCCGCTGGTGAAGGGGTTCGTCGACGTGTGCGACCGGATCCTGGACGGTATGCCCGAGGGGCCCGCGGCCCGCTACCGGGCCCATGTCCCGCTCATGCTGCACTCCTTGGACCAGGAGGCCGGCAATCGCGGGGACGAGGGCCGCCCGGCGGTCCAGGACTACATCCTGATGCGCCGTCACAGCTCGCAGATACTGCCGATGATGGACATGGTGGAGGCGGGCCTCGGCCTGGACGTGCCGCAGCGCGTCCACGACCTGCCCGAGTTCCGGTCGCTCGTCGCGAGCGCCCTGGACGTCATCTCCTGGGGCAACGACGTGTTCTCCCTCCCCAAGGAGCACTCCTGCGGGGACAACAACAACCTCGTCTCCCTCATCGCCGCCTGGGAGGGCTGCTCGCTCTCCGCGGCGGTCCGGGCGGTCGAGGGCCGCATACAGGACCGGATCGAGGAGTACCTCGCCGGCGAGAGGCTGCTGACCGAGACCCTGGACGCCCGCGGCGAGACCGATCCCGAGGTGCGCGACGCGGTCTCCCGGATCGTGCGCAGCTACGAGGACTGGATCATCGGCGCGGATCTGTGGCAGCGTTACGAGTGCACGCGGTACAGCGACGAACGGTTCGCGGCCGGGCTGGAGTCTGCGTACACCCGCCCCGGCCTGGTCTCGGTGGCATGACAGGGAGTCGGTCCATGGCACAGGCGGAGCAGCCCGGCTCTGTGGTCCCCGCACCCGTGGCCCCGGGGCGGTTACCGCTCCTGGGCCACGCGGTGCAGCTGTGGCGGCGGCCGATCGCCTTCCTGGAGTCCTTGCGGGAGCACGGCGAGGTCGTGCGCCTCGACATCGGCACCTGGCCCGTGCTCGTCCTCACGAGCCCGGAGCACGTCCACGACGTACTGGTCCAGCAGGCGCAGCGGTTCGGGCGCGGCCGGGTCTTCGAGCGGCTGCGCCCCATGTTCGGCAACGGCATCGTCACCACCGACGGGGACTTCCACCGCAAGCAGCGCCGGATGATGCAGCCGGCCTTCCACCGCAACCACATATCCGAGTACGCCGAGGTGATGGGCCGCCAGGCCACGGCGATGTCCTCGTCGTGGACGTCCGGCCGCGAGGTCTCGATGGTCACCGAGACCCGCCGCTACGCCCTCTCCTCGGTCGCCGAGATGATCTTCTCGGGGGACCTGAGCCGGCCCGCCGTGGAGGAGGTCCACCGCTCGCTGCCCATCGTCCTGGAGGGCATGCTCGTACGCGCGGTCATGCCCAAGTCGCTGGACCGGCTGCCCCTTCCCCTCAACCGGAGGTTCGACGCCGCCGCCGCGCGGCTGCGCGGGATCATCGACCAGGTGATCGCGCAGTACGGGTCCGACGGCGAGGAGCGGCACGACCTGCTGTCGCTGCTGCTGTCGAGCGTGGACGCCGAGACGGGCGCGGGGATGACTCCCGAGCAGGTGCGCGACGAGGTGATCGCCATCATGTTCGCCGGTACGGAGACCTCGGCGACCACCCTGGCCTGGACCTTCCACGAACTCGGCCGTCACCCGCAGGTGCAGGAGCGGCTCCAGGCCGAGGTCGACGAGGTCGTGGGCGAGGGCCCGGTCCGCGCCGAGGACCTGGCGCGGCTGACGTACGCGCACGACGTGTTCCAGGAGGCGCTGCGCCTGCATTCGCCGCTGCTGTTCACCCGGCGCGCCCTCGCCCCGCTCACGCTCGGCGGGATCGCCATTCCGGCCGGGGCCGAACTGGCCTACAGCCCGTACGCGCTGCACCGCGACCCCGCGCTGTTCCCGGACCCCACGGTCTTCGACCCGGGCCGCTGGCGCCAGGGCGCGGGGGAGCGGCCGCGCGACCACCGGTACGTCCCGTTCGGGGCCGGTCAGCACAAGTGCATCGGCGACACGTTCGCGGTGGCGGAGATCCTGACGGCCCTGGCCACCGTGTCGTCGCGCTGGCACCTGACCCCGGCCCCGGGCGTCACGGTGCGTGAGGTTCCGGCGGGCATTCCCCAGCCGAGTGAACTCCCGATGATTCCTATAGCCCGACGTTGACGAAATCTGATCGTTCTCGTTCGCTTCTAGACGGATTTACGTCAAACACCGAGTATCACACCGCAATGAAGCCGACCGATAGTACAGCATTGTCCCCGTAAGAGTGGCGAGATGCCTCAATATTAAGTTTAAGCAGCAACATCTCGCCCCCGGGGCCGTACACTCGGCCGCACGCGCAGGAGGGGGCAGGAATGTCACATGTCACGGAACCGAGAGGGTGGGCCCCCGCGCCCCTCCTCGAACGGGATACCGAAATTCTGGCGATCCATCGCGCGGTGGACGAACTCTTCGGTGTCTCGGACACCGGTTCGCCCGCCCGCCGCGGAGGTGTCCTGACCTTCGCCGGGTCGGGCGGCATAGGCAAGACCACCCTGCTCGCCGAGGCCCGTCGGCACGCCGGCGACCGCGGCTGCACCGTCCTCTTCGCACGGGGCGGCGAGCAGGAGAAGCAGGTCCCGTTCCACGTCATGCGCCAGCTGATCCAGCCGGCGTTCGCCGCCCTGAGCGAGCAGGAGCGGCGCGACGTCCTCGGCAGCTGGTACGGCATCGTCGCCCCGGCACTCGGCCTGACGGCCTCCGCCAAGGGCCGTACGGCGCCCGACCCGCAAGGCGTCCGGGACGGCCTGGACTGGGTCGTGACGCATTTAGCGGTACGCAGCGGCGCGCCCGTGGTCCTGATCCTCGACGACGCGCACTGGGCCGACGCCGAATCCCTGGCATGGCTGGCCGCCTTCGCGGCGCGGGCCGAGGAACTGGCCATGCTGATCATGGTGGCCTGCCGGCCCGACGAGATCCCTTCGGACGCCGCCCCGCTGCGCGCCCTGATGAGCCGCCAGGGGACCCGCCCGCACGAACTGGCCCCGCTCACCACGAGCGCCGTGGCCCGCATCGTGCGCGAGGCCCTCGGCGACAGCGCCGACGACGTGTTCTGCCGGGAATGCTGGGCGATCACCGGAGGCAACCCCTTCGAGGTCGTCGAACTGGGCATGAAGGGCCGCGACCGCGGTCTCAAACCGCACCAGGAGAACATCCCCCAGTTGCGCGACCTCGCCTCCGCCGTCAAGGGCAGCGGCCTGATCGAGCGCCTCGAACAGCTCGGGCCCTCCACCGTCCGGCTGGCCTGGGCCGCCGCCGTCCTCGGCAACGCGGTCCCGATCGGCATCGTCGGGGGCGTCGCGGCGCTCGGCGAGGCACAGGCCGCCGACGCCATCGACCAGCTGCACAACGCGCGCATCCTCACCGTCCTGACCAGCGTGCAGCGCAAGGAGGTCGTGGAGTTCTTCCACCCCCTCATCGCCACCGCCGTCTACCGCTCGATCCCGCCCGGCGTGCGCGTCGGCATGCACGGGATGGCCGCGCAGGCCCTGGTCGACGACGGGCACGGCCCCACGGCCGCGGCCCGCCACCTGCTGGAGATGCACCCCGAGGGCGACCCCTGGGTGGTGCAGCAGCTGCGCCGGGCCGCGCGCGAGAGCTTCTCCGCCGGAGCGCCCGACGCCGCGCGGCGCTACCTGGCACGGGCACTGCGCGAACCGCCCGAGGCCGAACACCGGGCCGAGGTGCTCTTCGAACTCGGCTCCGCCAACCTCCTGCACGACCCGGTGACCACCATCAACCAGCTCAGGACGGCACTGGAGGAACCCAACACCGTGCCGGAGCTCCGCGAGGCGATCACGTACCGGCTCGCCCAGGCCCTCGGCCACACCGGGCAGCTGGCGCAGGCCGCCGAACTCCTCGCCGAGGAGGCCCGCCACGCGACGAGCTCCCGCACCCGGCTGCGCATGCAGGCCGAACAGTTCAAGTGGAACTCCGTCCGGGTCGACGAGGAGAACTCGCCCGCCCGGTCCCGGCTGCTCGTCCAGTTCGCGAAGCGGATCGTCGGCCGGGGCCCGGCCGAGCGGCACATCCTGGGCCTGCGCGCCTGGGACGCCGCCCTGCGCGGCGAACCCGTCGCCACCGCCCTGGAGTACGCGGAGCAGGCGCTGGACGGAGGCATGAGCTGGACCGACCAGGACTTCGGTTTCGAGGTCCCGGCCGTCGTGGCCCTCACCCTCATGTACTGCGACCAGCCGGGCCGCGCCGAGGAGCTGTTCAACGCCGCCATCGTGGAGTTCGAGGCGAAGGGCTGGCGCGGCGCCCACCTGTCGTTCGTCTACACCCTGCTCGGCTACATCCGTTACCGGCGCGGACGCCTGGCGGAGGCCGAGGACTTCGTACGCAACGGCCTGCAGATCGCCGACCGCATCGGGCACGACATCCCGGCCCAGTGGTACGCGATCGGCACCCTCATCGAGACGCTGCTCGCCCGCGGGAACGTCGCCGAGGCCCGGCAGGTCGCCCGGACCTACAAGCTGGCCGACGAATTTCCCCGGGCGGTCGTCTACCCGGACCCGCAAGCCGTGTGGGGCAAGCTGCTCCTGGCCCAAGGCCGCGTCGAGGAGGCGGAACACCACCTCTCCGCCGCCGGGAAGCGGCTCGACCTGCGCGGCACGCGGAACCCGTCGTGGAGCCCCTGGCAGCTCGACCTGGCCCTCGCCCAGCTCACCCACGACACCGAACTGGCCGCCGCCACGGCGGCCGAAGCGGTCGTGCGCGCCCGTGGGTTCGGAGCGTCCAGCGTGATCGGCCACGCCCTGCGCGTCGCGGCGGCGGCAGCCGAGCCCGCCCGTGCCGCGGTCCTGCTCAAGGAGGCCGTGGACCACCTCGACCAGTCCCCGGCCGCCGCCGAACTGGCGCACGCGCTGATCGACCACGGGACGGCCCTGCACACCCTGGGCGACCCGCACCAGGCGGCGCAGCAGCTCTACCGGGGCATGGAAACCGCCGCCGCCTGCGGTGCGGAGGTCCTGGTGGACCGGGCCCGTGCCCAGCTCGCCTCGGCCGGGCTGCGTCCCCGCCGGCTGTACACCTCCGAGCAGGACAGCCTGACGCTCGCCGAGCACGCGGCGGCGCGCCATGCCGCCCGGGGCCTGGACAACGCGGCGATCGCGAAGGAGTTGCACACCGACACCCGGGCGGTCTCGGAACTGCTGTCCGCGGTCTTCACCAAACTGGGCACCGACCGGCTCGGACTGGGCCGGGCCCTCGGAGACTGACGGGGGCCCGGGACCACCGGCCGGCCCCCGCCGGTGCTCAGTAGCCGTCCACGCTCAGCTCGGTGATCGACGCGAAGACGTGCTCCCACAGCTCCTGTGCGGGGCCGGGCTCCAGGGCGGCCGGCTCCAGTGCGGCGATCTCCTCGTGGAAGTCCCCGATGCCGTCCTCGCACGGGTACGGGTCCCAGCAGGCCCCCATGTACCGGCGGACGGCCTCCAGCAGCCTGACGAAGGTCTCCGTGTCGCGGGCGAGGGCGAACGGTTCCTCCTCGTTGCGGGACACGAGGACCCGGCCCGTCTCCGCGTCGACCAGTACCCGGGCCTCGTCCCCGTACGCCAGCTCGAAGGAGCCCAGGCACAGCAGGCCCTCCGGGTCCTCGGGGGCCCGTACGGGGCCCTCGTCCCCGAAGTCCAGCTCGAAGGAGGTCACCCCCGCGGCCCAGTGGCGGGGCATGCCGACACGGGTCAGCAGCTCCCGGGTCGGGGCGTGCGTCAGGGCGGCGGGCAGCGCGGATTCCGCCAGCCGCCGCACGTGCCGGGCGTCGAAGACCCCGTTCACCCGGGCGGCGTCCAGCGGGGAGTCGGCCGGAGCCGGGTCCAGGAACCACGGCTCGCCGCCCCCCTCCTCCCAGGAAGCGGTGTCGGCTCCGCCGGCGGGCCAGTCGGCCACCGCCGGGTTGCGCTCGGCGACCAGCACGCCGCGCGCCTCGACGAACAGGTACCGGCCCCCGCCGAGTGCGACGGGCTCCTCCCACGTTCCGGGGCACCGGAGCGCCCAGGCCTCCTCGTCGCCGTCGAAGAGGAACGGTTCCGCCTCTTCGGCCTCCTCGGTCCGGGGCGCGTACGTCCCCCCGGCCGGAGCCGGGCACGGCGCGCCGGTGGCCAGGTCGAACCAGCGGTCGGCGGTCCATGTCGACCACAGCTTGAGCAGCGGCCCGCCGCCGGTGCCCCGCGCGTCGTCGAAGACCTCGGCGCTGCGGTCCCCGCTGAGGTTCGGATCGGCCCGGTGGGCACCGACCGGACGCCACCAGGCCCACACCGTCCGCCACGGCATCCCGGGCTCGGCGGCGGCGACCTCGTCGGCGTAGGCGTCCCGGCCCAGTACCTTCGCGGCGCAGTGCAGCCACGAAGCGAACTCGGCGCGTGAGACCTCCTCGCGCCCGAACACGGCCTCGGCCTGGGTGAACACCTCGCGCCCGACTCCGCCGGCCGATCCGGCGAGGGCGCGGGCGCGGTCGGGTCCGGCCTCCAGCAGGGCCGCGGGGGAGGCGAAGGGGGAGACGGCGGAACCGGGGGACACAACGGTGTCAAGATCGTCACGAAGCATGGGGTCATGCTGCCACCGGCCACCGACAGCGCTCCGCCGGGTGCCGCCCCGCCCCCCCGGCACGCCCGCCGACGTCAACCGAGGGCGTGCTTTCACTCGAACGGCGGATCGGCCAATCCGCCGGACCGGCGGCCCCGAAGACCCGTCGTGAGGATCAACCGCAGCACCTTCGCCCGCACCGCCCCGGCGGCGCTCGGCGGCCTGCTCTCCGGCTGCGCGGCGCTGGCGGCCGCCGAGCTGGTCTCGGTCGCCGTACGCCCCGAGGCGGGGCCCGTCACGGCGGTGGGCGGGGCGGCCATCGACCGGACGCCGCCCGCCCTGAAGGACTGGGCGGTCCGTCACTTCGGCACCGACGACAAGCTGGTCCTCCAGCTGGGGATCCTGGTGGTCCTGGGCCTCCTCGCCGTCGCCCTCGGCCTCCTCGCCCTCCGCCACCGGCGCACCGGCGCGGCCGGGGTGCTGCTCTTCGGAGCGGTCGGCGGCGCGGCCGCCCTGACCCGGCCCGACTCCACCGGCCCGGCCGACGTCCTGCCCTCGGTGGCGGGGGCGCTGGCCGGGGCGGGACTGCTGTACCTCCTGACCGGCCTGCTGACCACCCCGCGGCCGGAGCCCGCCCCGGGCGGCGCCGACCGGAGCCGCCGGCTCTTCCTGTACGCCGCCGGGGCCACAGCCCTGACCGCCACGGCGGCCGGAGCCCTCGGGCGCCGCCTCGGAGCCTCGCGGGGCCGGGACGCGGCCGCCACCCGGGACGCCGTTCGGCTGCCCGCACCCGCCTCACCCGCCGCGGCGCTGCCCCGGGGAGCCTCCCTCCGCATTCCCGGGATCAGCCCCTTCACCACCCCGAACGCCGACTTCTACCGGGTCGACACCGCCCTGGTGGTCCCCAGGCTGTCCGCCGACACCTGGCGGCTGCGCATCCACGGCCGGGGCGTGGCCCGGCCCCGCACCTACACCTACGCCGACCTGCTGGGCCGGGACCTGATCGAGCGCGACATCACCCTGACCTGCGTCTCCAACGAGGTCGGCGGACCCTACGCGGGCACCGCCCGCTGGCTCGGCGTCCCCCTCGCGGGCCTGCTGCGCGAGGCCGGCGTACGCCCCCCGTCCCGGGGCGGCCCGGCCGACCAGCTGGTGGCCCGGTCCACGGACGGCATGACCCTGGGCAGCCCCGTCGAGGAGGTCATGGACGGCCGGGACGCACTGCTCGCCGTGGGCATGAACGGCGAGCCCCTGCCCTTCGAGCACGGCTTCCCCGTACGGATGCTCGTACCGGGCCTCTACGGATACGTGTCCGCCTGCAAGTGGATCCAGGACATCGAGCTCACCACCTTCGACGCCTACGACCCGTACTGGGTCAAGCGGAAGTGGGCCCGCAGGGCCCCCGTCAAGACGCAGGCGCGCATCGATACCCCCAAGCCCTTCGCACGGCTGCGCACGGGCCCGGTCACCGTCGCCGGGGTGGCCTGGGCCCAGCACCGCGGCATCGACCGGGTCGAGGTCCGCGTCGACGAAGGGCCCTGGGAGCAGGCCGACCTGGCGGCCGAGGACACCGCCGACACCTGGCGGCAGTGGTCCTACCCCTGGCGTGCCGCCCCCGGCGGCCACACCCTCACCGTCCGCGCCACCGACCGGACGGGAACCGTCCAGACCGAGGAGCGCACGCGGACCGTCCCGGACGGCGCGAGCGGCCGGCACTCGGTCGTGGTCGGCGTCGACTGAGCCCCCGTCCCCCGCCCCCGGGCGATCCGAGGCCGCCCGCGGCCCCCGAAAACCTCCCGACCTCTCCGACCTTCCGCCCCCCTCCACTCCTCCCTCCCGTAGACCCTTCCGAACCTCCGCCTCCGGCGGCAGACATCCCAAGGAGAACCCCCGTCATGAACACCCCTCGTTTCCGTCGTACCGCCGTCGCGGTCGCCGCCGCCGCGGTCCTGCCCTTCGCCCTCGCCGCCTGCTCCTCCGACTCCGGCGCCGACACCGGCTCCGGCAGTCAGGCGGCGGCCGACGGGACCGCCCCGAGCAGCGCGGGTTCGATGCCCGCGGCCGCGATGGACCAGCCGTTCGGCCCGGCCTGCGCCGGTGTGCCCAAGGAGGGCGCGGGCAGCTTCGACGGCATGGCCAAGGACCCCGTGGCCACTGCGGCGTCCAACAACCCGGCGCTGTCCACGCTGGTCACGGCCGTCAAGAAGGCGGGGCTGGTGGACACCCTGAACAACGCCAAGGGCATCACGGTGTTCGCCCCGACCAACGACGCCTTCGCGAAGATCCCGAAGGCCGACCTGGACAAGGTGCTGGCCGACAAGGCCACGCTGACCAAGATCCTCACGTACCACGTCGTCGGCCAGTCGATCACCCCGAAGCAGCTGGAGAACGGCTCCTTCGACACGCTGGAGAAGGGCCGGATCACGACCGCCGGCTCGGACGGGTCCTACAAGGTCAACGACACCTCGAACGTGGTCTGCGGCAACGTCCCCACCGCGAACGCCACGGTCTACATCGTCGACACCGTCCTGATGCCGAAGTAGCGCCCCGGAGCGGCGCCGCGCGCGCCATGCGCGCCGCGCCCCGTGGACGGACGCCGTGTGGTCCCGGGGAATGGGCCGCGCGGCGTCCTCGGCGCCCGCGACGGCGGGCGCCCCGCGCCGTCAGGCGGCCCGGTCGGAGGGCCTCCTGGCGGCGGCGGCCGAGGCGGCCGCCTGCAGGGAGCGCAGCGCCAGCAGCAGGACGCCGATGTCGTCGAGGTACACCGGGTCCGGAATCAGGTCCACGGGCGAGAGGGTGTAGGCGACGGCCACCCAGAACAGCGCCTTGTCGCGCAGCGGGATCCCCGCGTCCAGCAGCAGCCTGCGCGCCGCGAACACCCGGACCAGCAGGACGCCCGCCGCGACCGCCAGCCCGAGGGCGAGGACCGCGGCGAGGATCAGCCAGGCATTTCCGTCCATGAGGGACTCTTACCCGTCAGGCGCCCTGTTCGCGCAGTCGACGGCTGACCTCGCCGAGGCCGGCGGCCAGCGCGTCGAGCTGCTCGGGCGTCAGGACGTCGACGAGGATCTCCCGGACGGTGGTCACGTGTCCGGGTGCGGCCGCCTCCAGCCGCGCCAGGCCCGCCTCGGTGAGGACCGCGAAGACCCCGCGGACGTCGGAGGGGCAGCTGCGGCGGCGGACCAGTCCGGCCTTCTCCATCTGGGTGACCTGGTAGGTCAGACCGCTCTTGGAGTTGATCAGGCCGTTGGCCAGTTCGGTCATGCGCAGTTCGCGGTCGGGCGCCGCGGCGAGCCGCACGAGGATCTCGTACTGCGGATGGGAGAGGCCGGAGTCGTCCTTGAGCTGTTGGTCGAGGCGCCGGTTCACCAGGGCGGAAGCGGCCAGGAAGCCGCTCCAGGCCCGCATCTCGCGGTCGTCCAGCCATCTCGTTTCAGCCATGGGGTCAGCCTACACGGGTTGTTCCAATTTGAATCAGTGGTTAGGGTCGGGACTGTCGGTTCGAATTTGAACAACTCCCCTCGGACCGTACCGACCGGAAGGAACCCCCCCCATGACCAGCGCCTCCGCCACCACGACGAAGGCCCGGGCCACGGCACCGGCCGTGCAGGACGCCCCCACCGCCCCCACCGCCTCCACCGCCCCCCACGACGCCGGACTGCTGCTCCTGCGCGTGGTCCTCGGCCTGACCGTGGCCGCCCACGGAGTGCAGAAGCTCTTCGGCTGGTTCGGCGGGGGCGGCATCACCGGCACCGGCCAGTTCTTCACCGCCAGCGGCTACCCGGCCGGGGAGACCATGGCCGCCGTCGCCGGCCTGACCGAGACCCTGGGCGGTCTCGCCCTCGCCGTCGGCCTGCTCACCCCGCTCGCCGGTGCCGCGGTCCTCGGCACGATGATCAACGCTGCCGCCGTCCACGGCACCGGAGCCTTCTTCGCCCCCAAGGGCATGGAGTACGAACTCCTCCTCGGCGTGGCCGCCGCGGCCCTCACCCTCACGGGCCCGGGCCGCTTCGCCGTCGACCGGCTGCTGCCCGTCCCCGCGCTGCGCACCCACCGGCTCGCCCTGGGCGCCCAGGCCCTGGCCCTCGGAGTGGTCCTCGCGGCCGTGACGCTCCTCGTGCGGAACTAGCCGCCTCTTCCGCGGCGGACGGGTCCCTCCCCCGGAGGGATCCGTCCGGACACCCTGATTGGCTCCGGCCGATCGGGGGAACAGCGGAGAAATGACACAACCCATCGAAGACTACGCACTCATCGGCGACCTGATGACCAGCGCTCTGGTCGGCCGCGACGGGTCCATCGACTGGCTGTGCCTGCCCCGCTTCGACTCCGCCGCCTGCTTCGCCGCCCTCCTCGGCGAAGTGGACAACGGCCACTGGCGCATCGCCCCGAAGAGCGCCGCCGAGGGCGAGCGCTGCACCCGCCGGGCGTACGTGGACGGCTCGCTGGTCCTGGAATCCCACTGGGAGACCGAGGAAGGCACCGTCAAGGTCACCGACTTCATGCCGCAACGGGACACCGCGCCCGAGGTGATGCGCATCGTGGAGGGGATCACCGGCCGGGTCACCGTCCGCAGCACCCTGCGGCTGCGCTTCGACTACGGCCACGTGGTCCCCTGGGTACGGCGCAGCGACGGCGACCGGGTCGCCGTGGCCGGACCCGACTCGGTGTGGTTCCGCAGCGACCCGCCGGTCCACACCTGGGGCGAGGACAAGAGCACCCGCTCGGAGTTCACCGTCGGCCCCGGAGACCGGGTCGCCTTCGTGCTCACCTGGCACGCCTCGCACGAACCGCGCCCCGAGCAGACCGACCCGTACGAGGCGCTCCAGCAGAGCCTCGCCGACTGGCAGGAGTGGTCCGGGCGCTGCCGCTACCGCGGGCCCTACCGGGAGGCGGTCGTCCGCTCCCTGATCACCCTCAAGGGCCTCACCTACGCCCCCACCGGCGGGATCGTGGCGGCGGCCACCACCTCGCTGCCCGAGGAACTCGGCGGCGTCCGCAACTGGGACTACCGCTACTGCTGGCTGCGCGACTCCACCCTCACCCTCGGCACCCTCCTGTCCACCGGCTACCTCGACGAGGCCGGCGCCTGGCGCCACTGGCTGCTGCGGGCCGTCGCGGGCGATCCGGCCGACCTCCAGATCATGTACGGCCTCGGAGGCGAGCGCCGGATCCCCGAGAGCGACCTGCCCTGGCTGCGCGGATACGGCGGCTCCGCGCCCGTCCGCGTCGGGAACGCCGCCGTGGACCAGCTCCAGCTCGACGTGTACGGAGAGGTCCTGGACTCTCTGCACCTCGCGCGGACCACCGGTCTCGCCAAGGAACGGCACGCCTGGAAGATCCAGCTCGCCCTCCTCGACTTCCTGGAGCGCAACTGGCGCCGCCCCGACGAGGGACTGTGGGAGGTGCGCGGCCCCCGCCGCCACTTCGTGCACTCCAAGGTGATGGCCTGGGTCGCCGCCGACCGGGCCGTGCGGGCCCTGGAGGGAGACCCGTCCATGCCCGGGAACGTGGAGCGCTGGCGGACCATGCGCGACGAGGTCCACCGCGACGTCTGCGAGCACGGGTTCGACCCCGAGCGGGGTACCTTCACCCAGTACTACGGCTCGCGCGAGCTGGACGCGGCCACCCTCCTCATCCCCAGGGTCGGCTTCCTGCCGCCCCACGACCCCCGCGTCATCGGCACCGTCGACGCGGTCCGGGCGGAACTGGGCCGCAGCGGTCTGGTCCGCCGCTACAGCACAGAAGGCCCCTCCGTGGACGGGCTGCCCGGGGACGAGGGAGCCTTCCTGGCCTGCTCGTTCTGGCTGGCGGACGCGCTGTACCTGACCGGCCGGGAGAAGGAGGCGCGCACCCTCTTCGAACGGCTGCTGGACGTGCGTAACGACGTGGGACTGCTGGCCGAGGAGTACGACCCGATCGCCGGACGCCAGCTCGGAAACTTCCCGCAGGCCTTCAGCCACGTGGGCCTGGTGAACACCGCCCTCACCCTGTCCGGAGAGGGTACCGCGACGGGCTGACCGGCTCCGGGAACCGACGCCCGGAGAACGTCCGCGGGGCCGTCGCGCGTCGCGACGGCCCCGGGGGCGGGACGGGGAGGGGACCGGGGATCAGTCCTCCAGGCCCTCCTCGGTGTCCGGAATGCTCACCAGCCAGCGCGAATCCTTGCGCGGCCGCAGGTACAGGGCCCAGTACAGGGTGGCCACCGCGGTGATGCCGCCGGTCCACAGCAGGTACTGCGTCTCCTGCTGGGTCAGGATGTACGCGAGGACGAGGATCAGCGCGATCGGCACCGCCGGCCACAGCGGCATCCGCCAGGCGGAGGCCTGCCCGTGCGCCCCGCGCCGGCTGAACAGCGCGGCCACCGCGACCAGCAGGTACATGCCGGTCACCGAGACGCCGGTCACCCCGTAGAGGGTGTCGAGGTTCACGAAGCACATCGCGGCGCCGGGGAGGCCGACCAGCAGGGTGGCCACCCACGGGGAGCCGAAGCGGCCCAGGCGGGACAGGCCGCGGTTGACCGGCTCGGGCCAGGCCTTGTCACGGGCGGAGGCGAACAGCACCCGGGAGTTCTGGATGACCATGACGATGCCCGCGTTGATGATGGCCAGGGCCACGCAGAGGCTGACGAAGGTGCCGACCGCCGAGTTCGACCAGGCCGTCACCATCGCGCCGAGGTCGCCGGAGGCGAGGGCGTCCAGGTCCGGGGCTCCCAGGGTGATCGCGATGACCGGCACGAGGATGACCGCGGTGGAGATGGCCAGGGTGGCCAGGACCGTGCGCGGCACGTTGCGGCGCGGCTTCTCCAGCTCCTCCGACAGGTACACGGCGGTGGAGAAGCCCTGGGTGATGAACAGCGCGATGGCCAGCCCCGAGACCACCATCATCGCGGTCACGGTGGAGGTGCCGCCCCCCTCGACGGCGACCGAACCGTGCACCAGGGCGTCCGCGCCCCGCTCGCCGTGGGCGAAGCCGAGCACGGCGACCAGCGCGGCGGCCACCACTTCGAGGACGAGGAAGATGCCGGTGATCCAGGCGTTGGCCCGCAGGTCGAGCAGACCGGCGAGGGTGGCGAGCAGCATCACGGCGCCGCCGGCGACCGGGGCCGGTATGTCGATCACGGGGGAGAGGTAGTCGGCCGTACCCATCGCGATCACGGGCGGCACGATCATCACCACCAGCAGCGACAGCACGAACACGAGCCAGCCGGCGAGCCGGCCCGCCAGGGTGGACACCATGGCGTACTCGCCGCCCGCGCTGGGGATCAGGGTGCCCAGCTCCGAGTAGCAGAACGCCACGCCGACGCAGAGCAGCGATCCGATGGCGATCGTGAGGGCGGTCCAGGTGCCGAGGCTGGAGAAGAGATCGGGCACGACGACGAAGAGGGTCGAGGCGGGCGTCACGCACGACAGCGTGAGCAGTGTCCCGCCGACGACGCCGATGGAACGCTTGAGCTTCTGCGGGGTCGGCCCGGTCGCCGGGGCGAGGGCCTGGGGGGCGCTGATCGTGTCAGTCATCGTGCGGGATTTCCGATCGCCATGTGCGGTGAATGAGCGCGGGAGCGGTATCGCCTCCGGGGCGGTGGTGGGCAAGTCGCTGCGTGACTCCCGTGGCCGATATGGAAGCTCCGCGAGATCCGCAGGTCAAGAGCTGTTCACCTGCGGATTCCATCGTGCGGGTCGGCCGCCGGGCCCCGATCCGAGCGTTAAGACCGCGTAAACATTGACCCGCGACGGGGTGCGGGAACCGCAGGGTGATCGCGCGAATTTCCTTCCGCTTTGCCCACCGCGGAGGGAATCGGGCCGCCTCAAGCGCCCCCGGGGAGTGACGGGCCTCCGCTCCCGACGGCCGACGGCGCGCGCGCCGGGATCGTCCTCCCGGCCGACGGGCCCGGACGGGGGCGTCGCAAGGATCGGAGGACCCAAGATCCACCGATGCCCCTCAGGGGCCGGACCGCACGGGGAGACCCGCGGGGCGCAGCACACGCAGCACGACCGGCGAGACCGGTTGCGGGCCGCCGCCGGGGCCGCCGTCGTCCTGGCACTCCTGGCCGGGGCGGCCCCGGCGCAGGCCGCCCCCGAAGCCGGCCGGGGCGCCCGCCGCCGGCCCGGGCCCGGATTCCGCTTCCGGGCGGGTCCGGACCGGATCGCCCGGCCTACGGATCCCCGCCCGTACGGGAGGCGAGCAGCAGGGCGATGTCGTCGGGGCGGTCGGCGGTGCTCCCCGCCTCGGCGACCAGCCGGTCCGCCGTCTCCGTCAGCGGCGAGGGCCGGGCCCCGGCCAGCGCGGCCCGCAGCCGCTCCACCCCCTCGTCTATGTCCGTGCCCGGCATCTCCACCAACCCGTCGGTGTACAGGGCGAGCACCGCGCCCGGCTCCAGCCACAGCTCCGTCACCGGGTAGTCGCCGCCCGAGTCGATGCCCAGCACGACCCCGCCGGGCAGGTCCAGCACCTCGGTGCGGCCGTCGGGGTGGCGCAGCAGCGGCTGGGGGTGACCGGCGCGGGCGGCGAGGGCCCGGCCGGACCCCGGGTCGAGCAGGACGTAGCAGCAGCTCGCGAACTGGCCCGGGTCCAGGTCGATCAGCAGCTGGTTCGTCCCCCGCACCACCTCGTCGGGGGCGTTGCCGCTCAGGGCGAAGGCCCGTACCGCGCTGCGCAGTTGACCCATCGTCGCGGCGGCCGCCACCCCGTGCCCCTGGACGTCCCCGATGACGAGCGCCAGCAGCCCCGCACCCGTCTCGATCACGTCGTACCAGTCGCCGCCGACGTCCATGCCGACCGTGCCCGGAAGGTACCGGCCCACCGTGTCCACGTGCTTGAGGACCGGGAGCCGGCGCGGCAGCAGGGCCGACTGCAGGCCCCGGGCCAGCGCCGCCTCGCTGTCGTAGCGCCGCGCCCGCTCCAGGGCCTGCGCGATCAGTCCGGCCAGCGCGGTGAGCACCGTACGCTCCTCCGTGCTGAATCCGCGCGGGGCGTCGAACCCGAGGATGCAGGAACCCACCGGCCGGCCGGAGGCGATCAGCGGCAGGAACGCGCGGGCGCCGACGTCCGCGTCCAGCGGGATCCCCGGATAGGCGGTGGCGAGGTGCTCCATCGACTCGAAGAACAGCGGCCGGCCCGTGGTCAGGGTCTCCACGCCGGGGAGCCGGGCGTCGAGCGAGACCCCGTCGAAGCGGTCGAGGAACCCCTGCGGGAAGCCGGTCTCCCAGGCCAGGTAGAGGTGCCGCTCGTTCAGCAGGTAGATCGCCAACTGGCGGCCGCCGAAGGCCGGCAGCAGTTCCTCGGTGACCACCGCCGACACCTGGCGGGCGGTGACCGCCTCCGTCAGGGCGATGGCCAGGGCCACCGGCCGGTACAGGGCCGCCGCCCGGTCGGCGGGCGTGTCGGTCCGGGCCGCCGCATCGGGCGCGGGGGCCGGCTCCTCGCCGGGTTCGAGGGTCACCGTCACCCCGTCCGGCCCGGGGTAGAGCCCCACCGTCATCCAGTCGCGGTCAGGGTCCGGGCCGCTGCGGGCCGCGAAGTGCACCGGCACGGGGGACAGGAACACCCCCCGGAAGTGGTCCTCGTAGGCGGGATGCCCCAGCCACGGCACCGCCTCCCACAGGAAGCGGCCGAGCAGCCGCGGCGCGCCGGAACCGAGGAGCGCCCCGGCGGCGGAGTTGGCGAAGCCGATCCTGCCCTCCCGGTCCACCGACAGCAGGGCCTGCGCGAGGCGGTCCACGGCCTCCTGAGCGCCTCCGGCCGGGGTCGCAGGGGGGATCTCGACCGGGTCGCCGGTCCACACCACCGGGTCCCCCGCCGCCGCCAGCGCGGCCAGCTCCGCCGCCAGGGCCTGGGCGGCGTCGCGCAGCCGCTCCCGGTCGGCCTCACCGACGGCGCGCCCCGGGGTCGCCGGACGCAGCACGAACAGCACCCCGAAGCGCTCCGGGCCGCCCGTGACGGGCTCGTACAGCGAGGAGAAGGGGACCGGCAGCCCGGCCATCAGCTGGGGGAAGCGCCGCATGGCCGCCTCCTCGTCAGCGAGGTGTACGGACTGACCGGAGCGGTAGGCCTCGGCGACCGGGTACGGGCGGTTCACCTGCACCCGCCACCAGGGGCCGAACAACGGACCCGGCAGGCCCGTGCACACGGCCAACCGCAGCAGCTCCGGGGACTCGGAGCGCAGGTACACCCCGCCCGCGTACCCGCCGAGGGCCTCCACGGCGCTCACGACCGCGCGCGCGAGCACCCGGTCCCGGGCGTCGTCGGGGCAGGAGCCACCGCTGTCCGGTCTCGCCGTCACACAGCAAGGATGCGCCCCCGGCGGCGACCGGTGCATCCCGGCTCCGCGCCCGGCCCCCGGGGGAGGCCGCGGGGCGGACGGGCCCGGCCGCGGGGCCGCCGCCGGGCCCGTGGCGACCGGACGCCGTAACCACTGACCCGAACGCCTCCCCCGTCCGGGGGACGGACCGGCGCGCGGGCCGTTGCCCGCACCCGTACCGGGGAGGCATGCCGGCATGTACCAGCCCTACGACACGTCCACGCACCCGGCGCCCCGGGCCGCCTTCACCGCGGCCGACGCCTACACGCTCCGCACCGCGCTGGACGCCCTGGGCGGGGTCCGCGACCTCGACGCCCTCGACGTGGCCTGCGGTCACGGCGGCACCGTCACCCTGCTCGCCGACGGGGGAGCCCGGCGCGCCGTGGGGGTCGACAGCTGCCCCGACCGCCTGCGCCGCGCCCGGGCGGCGGCCTCCGGCTCGGCCGCGGTGGAGTACGTCCTCGCCGACGCCGCCGACATGCCCCAGCTCGGTCCCTTCGACCTGGCCACCGCCGTCTACCTGTTCAGCCACGCACCCGACCGGGAGGCTCTGCACGCCATGTTCCGCGGGATCCGCGCCAACCTGCGGCCCGGCGGCCGGCTGCTGACGCTGGTGCGCAACCCGGGCGCCTTCCCGCGCGTGGACTGGTCCCCGTACGGCGTCCGCATCCTCGACCGCGTGCCGGAGGGCGACGCACCGCTGCTGAAGGCCCAGTTCCTCACCGAGCCCCCGCAGCACTTCGAGTACCGCGAATGGGCGCACGCCGACTTCGCCGAAGCCGCCGTCGACGCCGGCTTCACCACCGTCGGCTGGCAGCCCAGCCGGACCCCGCCCGCCGACCCGGCGCGCGACGAGGCCTACTGGAGCGCGTACCGGGCCTGGCCCGTCAGCTCGCTCATGACCTGCACCGCCTAGAGCGGATCGGCCGCTGCCGCCGTGACGAGCTCGACGATGCGCTCCCGGGCCGCGCGCCCCTCCGGGACCGGGAGCAACGGGTACCCGTGCGGCAGGCCCGGCTCCTCGTGCCACTCCACCTCGACCCGGGCGGCCCGCGCCCGGCGCAGCAGCTCGCGGCTGTCGGTGCTCAGCACGTCCCGGGTGCCGGTGAACACCGTCAGCGGCGCCAGCCCCTCGAAGGAGCCGTGCAGCGGGCTCACCCGGGGGTCGTCGAAGGGGAGGGTGCCCGCGTACAGCCGGCCCGCCTCGGCCAGGCCCGCGCGGGTCAGCACCGGGTCGGCCGGCTCGATGGCCGCCTGGCCCGGGTGGCTCATGCTGACGTCCAGCCAAGGGGAGATCAGCACGATCCGGGACGGCTGCGCCCCGGTGCGCTCGCGCAGCCGCTGGGCGGCCGCCAGCGCCAGCCCGGCCCCGGCCGAGTCGCCCACCAGGACGGTGCCGCCCGCGCCGCCGCTCTCGATCAGACCGCTCAGCAGGTCGGCGGCGACCGGAACCGTACGGTCGGCGGTCCCGCGCGGCGCCAGTACGTACGCCGGTACGACGACCCGCGCGCCCGCCCGGGTCACCAGGGTCCGGATCAGCGACCAGTGCGGCCGGACCAGCTCGTCGACGAAGGTCCCGCCGTGCACGTACAGGACCCGCGCCACCGGCTCGGTCCCGCGAGGCGACACGTCGTACACAGGCCAGGCCCCGACGAAGGTCCGCGACACCTCGGCCACCCGCCCCAGCGAGCGCGGCGGCAGGTGCGAAGCGGGCCGGCGGGCCGACCGCGCCACCTTCGCCCGGACCGCTTCCGCCGTCGCGGACCGTCTTCGCCGCCCCGTCGCGACCAGTGCGGCCGAAAGCGCCCTGCTGCGCAGACTCGGCACGCCCCTCACCTCCCCTTTTCCCCGGACCGGGACCGTCCACCGGATCATGCCCCGGCCCCCGTCCCCCATCACCTGAGGAGCATAGGCGTGAAGCTGCGCTGTCGACCCGCTTAAGAAAGTCTCGATGGACTGATCACTACGCCGATCGGCACATTGGTGCCAGTCACCCACGCCACCCGCGCACCAGCGCACCCGGCGTCCCCTTCCGCAATGCCCCTGGAGCCACCCCCATGAAGGCACTCGTCAAGCACAAGGCCGAGCCCGGGCTGTGGCTCATGGACGTCCCCGAGCCGGAGTACGGCCCCGGAGACGTGCTGATCAAGGTGCTGCGCACCGGCATCTGCGGGACCGACCTGCACATCCGTGCCTGGGACGGCTGGGCGCAGGGAGCCGTCAAGACCCCGCTGGTCCTCGGCCACGAGTTCGTCGGCGAGGTCGCGGCGCTCGGCGCGGACGTCCGCGACATCGAGATCGGCGCACTGGTCAGCGGCGAGGGCCACCTCGTCTGCGGCAGGTGCCGCAACTGCCTGGCCGGCCGCCGCCACCTGTGCCGCAGCACCGTCGGGCTGGGCGTCGGACGCGACGGAGCCTTCGCCGAGTACGTGGTGCTGCCCGCGCAGAACGTGTGGGTGCACCGCACCACCGTGAACCTGGACGTGGCGGCCATCTTCGACCCCTTCGGCAACGCCGTGCACACCGCACTGTCCTTCCCGCTCGTCGGCGAGGACGTCCTGATCACCGGTGCCGGCCCCATCGGGATCATGGCGGCGGCCGTGGCGAAGCACGCCGGCGCGCGCAACGTGGTGATCACCGACGTCAGCCCCGAGCGGCTGGAGATCGCCCGCAAGGCCGGCGCCACCCTCGCGGTGAACGTCGCCGAGACCTCCATCGCCGACGCGCAGGCGCGGCTGGGCCTGCGCGAGGGCTTCGACGTCGGCCTGGAGATGTCCGGCCGCGCCGAGGCCATGCGCGACATGATCGACAACATGACGCACGGCGGCCGGATCGCCATGCTCGGCCTGCCGGCCCAGGAGTTCCCGGTGGACTGGGCGAAGGTCGTCACCTCGATGATCACCATCAAGGGGATCTACGGCCGCGAGATGTTCGAGACCTGGTACGCGATGACCGTGCTGCTGGAGGGCGGGCTCGACCTGTCCCCGGTCATCACCGGCCGCTACTCGCACCGCGACTTCGAGGCGGCCTTCGACGAGGCGTCGACCGCGCGGAGCGGGAAGATCATCCTGGACTGGACGGCCTGATCCCGCGCCGGGAGCGGGTGCGCGCGGGTGCGCGGACGAGCGGGTACCGGGCGGGGGCACGCCCCCGCCGGCCCCGCCCGGCCCGCCCCGGGGCACCCCCTCCGGAGCCGCTCCGGCGGTCGGGGCGGCCGCGTCCCGGCCGGTCCGGGCCACCACAAGACCATCTCCCTCCGCCGGGCCCCGCACACCCTCCCCCCTCCGCGGGGCCCGGCCCCCTTCGTCCGCCCGCCCCGGCTCCGCTCCCGCCGGGCGGCGCCCGGCCTACCGCACAAGGAGACACCGAAGTCATGTTCGAGTCCGTCCGCGAAGACCTCCGCACCACCCTCGACGAGATCCGCGCCGCGGGCCTGCACAAGCCCGAGCGCGTCATCGGCACCCCGCAGAACGCCGCCGTCGCCGTCACCGCGGGCGGCGCCCCCGGCGAGGTCCTCAACTTCTGCGCCAACAACTACCTCGGGCTGGCCGACCACCCCGAGGTCGTCACCGCCGCGAAGGAGGCCCTGGACCGCTGGGGCTACGGCATGGCCTCCGTCCGCTTCATCTGCGGCACCCAGGAGGTGCACAAGGAGCTGGAGGCGCGGCTCTCGTCCTTCCTCGGCCAGGAGGACACGATCCTCTACTCCTCCTGCTTCGACGCCAACGGCGGCGTCTTCGAGACCCTGCTCGGCGCCGAGGACGCGGTGATCTCCGACGCCCTCAACCACGCCTCGATCATCGACGGCATCCGCCTCTCCAAGGCCCGCCGCTACCGCTACGCGAACCGCGACCTGGCGGAGCTGGAAGCCCGGCTCAAGGACGCGCAGGACGCCCGCCGCCGCCTGATCGTCACCGACGGCGTGTTCTCCATGGACGGCTACGTCGCCCCCCTCGCCGAGATCTGCGACCTCGCCGACCGCTACGACGCCATGGTCATGGTCGACGACTCGCACGCCGTCGGCTTCGTCGGCCCCAGCGGCCGGGGCACCCCCGAACTGCACGGGGTCATGGACCGCGTCGACATCATCACCGGCACCCTCGGCAAGGCCCTGGGCGGCGCCTCCGGCGGCTACGTCGCGGCCCGCACCGAGATCGTCGAGCTGCTGCGCCAGCGCTCGCGCCCGTACCTCTTCTCCAACTCCCTCGCCCCGGTCATCGCGGCCGCCTCCCTCAAGGTCCTCGACCTGCTGGAGTCCGCCGGCGACCTGCGCGAGCGCCTCGCGGCCAACACCGCCCTCTTCCGCGCGAAGATGACCGAGGCGGGCTTCGAGATCCTGCCCGGCGACCACGCCATCGCCCCCGTCATGATCGGTGACGCCGCCGAGGCCGCGAAGATGGCCGAGCTGCTGCTGGAGCGCGGTGTGTACGTGATCGGCTTCTCCTACCCGGTCGTGCCGATGGGCGCCGCACGCATCCGCGTCCAGCTCTCGGCGGCCCACTCCACGGCCGACGTGGAGCGCGCGGTGGCCGCCTTCGTCGACGCCCGCGCGGCGCTGCGCACGTCCGCCGGCTGAGACAATGGAGGGGTGATCGACCCCCGCCGGCTGCGCATCCTGCGGGCCGTGGCGGACCACCGTACGGTGACCGCCGCGGCCGCAGCGCTGTACCTCACCCCCTCCGCCGTGTCCCAGCAGCTCGCCGCGCTGGAGCAGGAGACCGGCCACGCGCTGCTGACCCGCAGCGGCCGGGGCGTACGGCTCACCGCGGCCGGGGAGATCCTGCTGGGCCACACCCACGAGGTCATGGCCCAGTTGGAGCGCGCCGAGGCCGAACTCGCCGCCTACGCGGGCGGATCGGCGGGCGAGGTCACGGTCGCCGCCTTCGCGACCGGCATCGCCGAGGTGCTGGCCCCGGCCATCTCCCGGCTGGCGCTGGAACACCCGGGCATCCGCCTGCGGGTCCGGGACGCGGAGGGCGACCAGAGCCTGCCGATGCTGCTCGACGGGGAGGCCGACGTGGCCCTGGCCGTCGAGTACCGCGGCGGTCCGGGCGCCGACGACGCCCGCCTGTCGGTGCTCCCGCTCTACGCGGAACCCTTCGACGCGGTCCTGCCCTCGGGGCACCCGCTCGCCGACCTCCCCGCCGTGGCCCTGGCGGACCTCTCCGACGCGGACTGGGTGGGCCAGTACCCCGGCAACCCCTGCCACGACGTCACCCTGCTGGCCTGCGAACTGGCGGGCTTCCAGCCCCGCTTCGCGCACTCCTCCGACGACTTCCGGGCCGTGACCGCCCTGGTGGGCGCGGGGGCCGGGGTGGCCCTGGTGCCGCGTTCCGCGCTGCGGGGCATGGACCTCAAGGAGGTCCGCGTCCGCCCGGTGACGGGCCCGGCCGCCACTCGCCGCGTCTTCGCCGCCACCCGCCGCGGCGCCGAGTCCCACCCCCTGATCGCCCCGGTCCTGGCGGCCCTGTCCCGCGAGGCGGAACGGGTCCCGGCGCACTGAGACGGCGGGCGGGGCCGGATGGCCGGCCCCGCCCCCTCACACCCGGACCACCTCCACCCCCGCCGTCGCGAAGCCGGTCGCGACCTCCGGGGGCAGGCCCGTGTCCGTCACCAGGACGTCCACTTCCGAGGTGGCGCAGATGCGGGCGAAGGCCCGGACGCCGAGCTTGCTGGAGTCGGCGGCGATGACGACCCGGCGGGCGCGTTCGCACAGCAGGCGGTTCATCGCCGCCTCGTCCTCGTGCCGGGTCGCCGCGCCGTCCGCCGGGTCGAAGGCGTCCACGCCGAGGACGGCCGTGTCCATCGAGAGCTGGCCGAGGACCTGCTGCGCCAGCGGGCCCGTCAGCTCGTACGACTGGGGGCGGGCCACCCCGCCCGTCAGGACGATCTTGAACTGGGGGCGGATCACCAGCTCGCCCGCGATGTTCAGGGCGTTGGTCACCACCGTCAGCGCGGGGGAGCCCGTGGCCAGGTCCGCGCGGGCCGCCAGGGCGCGGGCCACCTCCGTGGTCGTGGTGCCTCCCGTGAGGCCGACGACCTCGCCCGGTGCGATCAGCGCCGCCACCGCCTCGCTGATCCGCAGCTTCTCCGCGGCCCGCCGGGACGTGCGGTAGCGCAGGGGCAGTTCGTACGAGACCCCGTGCGGGACCGCCCCGCCGCGCGTGCGGACCAGCAGTTGCTGCTCGGCGAGCCGGTCGAGGTCGCGCCGGATCGTCGCGGCGGACACGCCGAGGGCCTCGGCGGCCGGCTCCACCTCCAGCCCGCCCCGTTCCACCAGCAGATCCAGCAGCGTCTGCCAGCGTTCCTTGCGGGTCATGGCGCCCCTCCCGTGCGTTCCCCGGGCCTCGCTCCGGCCCCGCCGTCGAGATTAACCCAGGCCGCCACCCCGTAGATGCTTGAAGTTGCGCGAAATGGCCCGATACCTTGCAGGAACACGCACCCAACGCGCAGGGAGCCCGCATGAGTCACGTCGCGTACGAGTTGGCCACGCAGCCCGAAAGCTGGGAACGGGCCGCCGAACTGGCCCCGGCCCACCGGGCGGTGCTGCCGAAGCCGGGGGAGCGTACCGCGATCGTCGGGTGCGGCACCTCGTACTTCATGGCCCAGGCAGCCGCCGCCCTGCGCGAGGACGCCGGACAGGGCGAGACCGACGCCTTCCCCGCCTCGGAGTTCCCCCACCACCGCCGCTACGACCGGGTCGTGGCGCTCACCCGGTCCGGGACCACCACCGAGGTCCTCGACCTGCTGGCCGGCCTGCGGGAGGCGGGGGTCGCGACCACCGCCGTCATCGGCGACCCCGACACGCCGGTGACGACCCTGGCGAACGACCTCGTCGTGCTGGACTTCGCCGACGAACGTTCCGTCGTCCAGACCCGGTTCGCCACCACCGCCCTCACCCTGCTGCGCGCCCACGTCGGCGCGCACACCCCGGCCGTGGTCGCCGACGCCCGCGTCGCGCTCGCCGAACCGCTGCCCGCGGGGCTGGAGGGCCGGGGCCAGTTCACCTTCCTCGGCCGGGGCTGGAGCGTCGGACTGGCCAACGAGGCCGCCCTCAAGATGCGCGAGGCCTCCCTGTCCTGGGCGGAGGCCTACCCGGCGATGGAGTACCGGCACGGCCCGGTCAGCGTCACCGGGCCCGGCTCCGTGACCTGGTCGCTGGGCGGGACCCCCGACGGGATCGCCGAGCAGGTCCTCGGGACCGGCGCCGCATGGATCGACGGCGCGCTCGACCCGCTCGCCGAACTGGTGCGCGTGCACCGGCTGGCCGTCGCCGTGGCCGCCCACCGGCAGCTGGACCCGGACGCACCCCGCAACCTCACCCGCTCGGTCATCCTCACCGCCACCGGAGAGGGGGCGGTCCGATGACCCTCGCCCCCGCCGGACACCTCGTCGCCGAAGCGGCCGCGGCCGGCCGTGCCGTCGCGGCCTTCAACATCATCACGCTGGAGCACGCCGAGGCCGTGGTCGAGGGTGCCGAGCGCACCGGCCTGCCCGTCATCCTGCAACTCAGCGAGAACGCGGTGAAGTTCCGCGACGGAGCCCTGCTGCCCATCGCCCGCGCCGCCGCCGCGTGTGCCGAGGCCGCCGGGGTGCCGATCGGGCTCCACCTCGACCACGTCAAGAGCCCGGACCTGCTGCGCCAGGCCGCGGACGCCGGCTTCGGATCGGTGATGTACGACGCCGCGCACCTGCCCTACGCCGAGAACCTGGAGGCCACCCGCTCCGCCGCCGACTGGGCCCACGCCAACGGCCTCTGGATCGAGGCCGAGCTGGGCGAGGTCGGCGGCAAGAACGGCGCCGCCCCCCTGGACCCGCACGCGCCGGGCGCCCGTACCGACCCGGACGAGGCGCGCCGGTTCGTCGCCGACTCCGGGGTGGACGCCCTGGCCGTGGCCATCGGCAGCAGCCATGCCATGACCAGCCGGACCGCGGTCCTCGACCACGCCCTGCTGGCGCGGCTCGCCAAGACGGTGGACGTCCCGCTCGTCCTGCACGGCTCCTCCGGCCTCCCCGACGCGGAGCTCGCGGCCGCCGTCGCCGGCGGGATCCGCAAGGTCAACATCGGCACCGCCCTCAACGTGGCCATGACCGAGGCCATCCGCACCCACCTCACCCCGGCGGACCCCCGCCCCTACCTCACCGCGGCCCGGACGGCGATGGCGGCGACGGCCGCTGCCATGATCGGCGCCCTGGACCGACGCCCCTGATCCGACGGCCGGGGGAGCGCGGATCCCGGATCCCGGAAGGACGCGGCGGGAGGGCGGCCCGGACGTCCCGCTCAGCGGGAGGACCGGGCCGCCGCCGTTGAAGGTGCGGCGCGGGCGGTGTTTCATCCGTCGACGGCCACCCGCCGCCCGAACGCCCGCACCGTCCGAAGGGACACCCGCGCAGGCCCCAGCCGTACCTCCCGTCCGCCTTCGGGGTGTTCCTCGCCCCCCTACCACCGGCCCGACCGAGACCCCGCCCTCCCGGGAGCTGTTCGCCGAGCGGGTCGTGCCCCGGCTCACCGGAACCCCCGACGCCCGCCGGGCCGGCCTCGACCGGGCCGCCCGCAACGGCGAGCGCTTCACGGGAGCCCTGCTCCGCTCCCCCGAGCAGGCCATCGCCCGCAAGGGAGAGGTGTGTGGAGAGCGGCGGCCCTGGTGGCCGGCCGCTTCTCCGTGGGTGAGCACCCGGACCCCGTACCCGGCCCCGGACAGGCGCTGGTGCCGGACTCCCTGGACCTGGCCCCGGCCGCCCTCACCGAGCCGCCGGCCGTCGGCCTCGGGAACATCGCCCGCACGGACGCCGGGCCCGGCACCTCTGCGGTGGTCGTCGGGGGTCTGAACCGTCCCTGCTCCGGCCGGACGCGCCGCCCACAGCCTACTCGCCAGTACCGCATGTGCCAGGAAAAAGCGAGGATCCAGCCTTACTTGCGTCCATATGCGGCTGCTACATTCCGCAAGTGCATCGCGCTCCGGACGGGCGGTGGACAGGCCACGATCTGGCCTGCCCCGCCCTGTCGCAGGTGTGCGACACCGGTCCACGCCGCCGCTCCGCCGTGCAGACCACCCGATCACACCCTCCCAGCGCCGAGCCGGACCCAGTCCGGGGAACGGTGCTGCTCACGTGCGGCCCCGGCCGCCCGAGACTCCTCTCCGAAAGGGAGAAACCGTGCGAAAGTTCCTTCTGCGACGTCCCGTCGCGGGCAAGGCGCTGACCGTGGCCGCCCTGCTGGCCCTGGCGGTCCCCGGCACCGCCTACGCCAATACGGCCGGCGCGACGGTGAAGACACCCGGCGCCACGTCAGGGCCGGCCGCCGCCTTCTCCGAGATCTCCACCGACGCCGCGTGTGCGAGCGGCCTGGTCTCCGGCGGCGGCATCAACCAGGCCATCGGCACCGGGTCGTCCTCCAACGGCAACAAGATCAACGGCACTTCGCCGAGCCCCGACGGAAGCACCGAGTACACCGGCTCCACGGGCGTGGTGGGCACCGACGTGACCCACTGGCTCGGCATCGGCGGCAGCGGCGGCGCGGTCAACGCCTCCTTCTCCAGCACCCCGTACGCCATGTGCTTCAGCAGCAGCCTGATCAGCCACACCCAGGTGGTGATGAACAAGCTGGCAGGACCCACCACCAGCTCGACCGTCGGGCTCGTCACCGCGACCTGCCCGGCCAACACCCGCCTGCTCGGCGGCGGAGCCCGCATCACCCCCGCCGTCATCGGCAGCCTCAAGCCCATCGCGAGTTTCCCCACCTTCAACAACTCCGCCCACGGCTACGGTCAGAAGGCCGCGGCCGACGGTGAGACCAACCCCGACTCCTGGAGCGGCGTCGGCTGGAACGGCGGCGGCGGCAACACCGACAACACCACGTACGCGTACGCCATCTGCAGCGGCAACAACATCAACATCAGTGGCGCGACCGTGAAGGTCCGCCACAGCGAGGTGAGCGGCCCCACCGCCGCGACCGCGGGCCAGACCGTGACGGTCGGCTGCGCGGGCGGGGACGGAAAGCTGATCGGCGGCGGCGCCGCGATCAGCGGAGGCGGCGTCACGACCACGAACTTCACCGGGCCCGGTTCCCCGGGCGACCACCTCAACGGCAGCTACCCCAGCGACTCCGGCGGCAACCCGGTCGCGGACGGGACCACCACGGCCTCGTACTGGTCGGCGACCACCCACACCGGGGGAGGCAGCTCCCCGGGCACCTACTCCGACGCATGGGCGCTGTGCGCCGACGACGGCGTCTGATCCACCCGCAGCACGGTTGCCGCAGCCGGGGCCACGGTCGCGCCCCGGCTGGGGCCCCGCACGTCCCATCTCCCGAGTACCGTCGTCTGGAACCGAGTTGAGCATGTACCGATCGAAGATCCTGAAGGTGGCAGGAGCCGCAGGCCTGCTGGCCGCCGTGATGGCGCCGCTGCCCGCGACGGCCGAACCTGCGGCGCCGGGCGCCGTCACCCCCTGCGGCGCCGGCGGCGCCTTCACCGCCGCGTCGCCCACCTGCACCTACACCGCCGTCGGCACGGACACCTTCACCGTCCCGGCCGGGGTGACCGCGGTGACGGTCGACCTCTTCGGCGCCGAGGGCGGCAGCGCGGCCGGCTTCGTCCTCCCCAGCCCCCCGAACGCCGGGGCACCCGGCGGACTGGGCGGCGAAACCCGCGCAGAACTGCCGGTCGTGGCGGGCCAGGCCCTCCAGATCACCATCGGCGGAGTCGGGAGCTCCGGCACCTCCAGGCACGGCGAGTTCGCCCGCCCCGGCGGCACCGGCCACGGCTCCGGCGGCGGCGGCGCCCACGGCGGCGGCGGTTCCGGCGGCGGCGCCAGCGACCTGCGTACGGGGGCCTTCGGCCCCGCCGACCGGATCCTGGTGGCAGGCGGCGGCGGTGGCGCGGGCAACGGCGGGCCGCTGCTGCACGGCGGCGACGGCGGCGGGCCCGAAGGGGAGCCCGGCGGCCAGGGCGGCGGCCCCGACGGGTCCGGCCTCGCGGGCGGCGGCGGAACCCAGTCCGCCCACGGGGTGGGCGGAAGCCGCAACTCCGCGGTCGGGGCACCCGGCGCCGCGGGCAGCGACATCGACCAGTACACCAGCCGGCCCAACCCCGGAAGCGGTGGCTCCGGCGGCAACGGCGGTGGCGGCGGCAACGGCGGGGGTGGCGGTGGCGGCGGCTACTTCGCCGGTGGCGGCGGCTCCGGCGGCGGCAGGCCCGGGGAACTCTACGGGGCCGGCGGCGGCGGGGGCAGCGGCTTCGCGGCCCCGACGGCCATCGGCGCAACCCTCACCGGGGGCGTCCACCACGGCAACGGCAAGGCGGTCGTCTCCTTCCGGTACGGAGCCTCGGTCACGGTGACCGCGGACACGGTGACCCCGCTGTTCGGGCGGCCGGTCACCCTCACCGCGACCGTCGACCCGGCCGACCCGGACGCCGGAACCCCCGGCGGGGAGGTCACGTTCTTCGACGGGCCGACCCCGCTGGGCACCGCCACGCTCGACGGCGGTCGCGCGAGCATCCGTACCGGCACCCTCCAGCCCTCCGCGCACGCCATCACCGCACGCTACGGCGGCGACACGGCCTTCACCCCGGGCGGGACGGCGGCGCCCACCGAGGTCACCGTCGGGTTCAGCGGCCCCTGCCTCACCACCGCGCACGTCGGCCCGCTGACCGTGGCCCCGGGCGAAGCCCTGTGCATCGCGGCCGGCGGCAGCCAGACCGACCCGCTGACCGTACGCCCCGGCGGGGCCCTGGCCGCTTCGGACGCGACGATCACCGGACCGGTGTCGGTCCAGGGCGCCACCGCCGCCACCCTCTGCCGGTCCGCGCTCACCGGCCCGGTCTCCGTGGAGGGGGCCACCGGCCTGGTGCTCATCGGTTCCGACCGTGAGGCGACGGCCTGCGCCGGCAACACCGTCCGGGGTCCGCTGACCCTCGACGCGAACACCGGCGGCCTCGAAGCCTCGGCCGACACGGTCACCGGACCGGTCCGGATCACCGGCAACAGCGGCCCGGGCACGGCGTCCGTGGACCCCGCGCCCGCCTTCCGGTCCAACCGCGTCACCGGCCCGCTGCGTTGCGAGGGCAACGCGCCGACCCTCCTCCAGTCGCAGAACACCGTCACCGGCCCGCGCACCGGGCAGTGCCGCCAGGACGGCTAGGCCGTCTCTGCCGCGGGGCGGGTGGCAGCCGCCCGGTCCGTCCGTGGATGGTGCATCTACGCTTGTGCCCCGTCAGAGAGTCGAGACGGCGACCGGTCGTGGAACGGAGCATGGGGTGCCAGCGGGCCAAGCGGGGGAAGCGAACGACGGGGACCTGATCGGAAAGGTGCTCGGGGGACGCTACCGGGTGACCTCCGTGGTCGGCCGCGGCGGCATGGGCGTGGTCGCCCGTGCCGTCGACGAGCTGCTCGCCCGCGAGGTCGCCGTCAAGGTCCTGCGGGCCTACACCGACTCCAGCGACGCCGAACTGGCCGACCTGCGCACCCGGATGGAGCGCGAGGCGCAGGCCGCCGCCCGTATCCGGCACGGCGGCGTCGTGACCGTGCACGACGTGACGCACGAGCAGGGTCTGCCGGTCATCGTCATGGAACTCGTCGACGGCCCCTCGCTCGACGAGGTGGTGACGCGGCGCGGCGCGCTCGACCCGCACGAGGCCGCCGCGATCGGCGCCAAGCTGATGGACGCGCTCGACGCCGCGCACCGCGCGGGCGTCCTGCACCGGGACGTGAAGCCGGGCAACGTGCTGCTGGAGCGCGGCGGCCGGGTCGTCCTCACGGACTTCGGCATCGCCACCATGGAGTCCTCCGGCGACGACGCCGTGGCGAAGCTGACCCGCAGCGGTGAGCTGGTCGGCTCGCTCGACTACCTGCCGCCGGAGCGCGCGCAGGGCAGGGAACCCGGCCCGGCCTCCGACATATGGTCGCTCGGGATGACCCTGTACGCGGCGGTGGAGGGCGTCTCGCCGTTCCGCCGCACCTCGGTGTGGTCCACGCTGGCCGCGATCGTCGGCGACCCGCTGCCCGAGCCCCGGCGCGCGGGGCCGCTCACTCCGGTGCTGCGGGCGCTGATGGCGAAGGAGCCGGAGCGCCGGCCCACCGCCGACCAGGCGCGCGCGATGCTGGAGCAGGTGGCGGCGGGCGGCGGCGCGGCCCCCGAGGCGGCGCCCGCCGCGTTCCCCCCGATCCCCGGAGCGCAGTCGGCGTTCGGGCCGGCTCCGGCGCCCGCCCCCGCGCCCGTTCCCGGCTTCGGGCCCCCGCCCCCGGCCGGTTTCGACGCCGGCGGCGTATCGTTTCCGCACCCCTACGCCCCCACTCCCCAGCCCGGCTTCCCGCCGCAGGGACCGCCGCCCGGTCAGCCGTTCACGGTCAGCCATTCCGGCTCGGCGGCCGTGGACCGGGCGCGGCGCCGCGGCCGCGCCGCGATGGCCGTGGCGGTCGTCGCCGTACTCGCCGCCGGCGGGGTCACCTACGCCGTGACCTCGGGCGGCAGCGACGGCGAAGACCGGGCGCAGGCGGTGGCTCCGACCCCGGCGCCCGGTGGCTCCCCGGTCGCCGGCGGGCAGTCGGGCGCGCCGACCCCGGCCCCCTCGCCCTCCGGCTCCGGACCCACGGCGAAGCCGTCCGCGAGCGCCTCGAAGAAGGCCGGCTCGCCGTCGCCCTCCGCGAAGGGCTCCTCGCCCGCCCCGGCCAAGCCCAGCCCCGTACCGACGGGCTGCGCCGGCTGGACCCACAGGGACCCGGCGCCGGGCACCTACGGCTACATCTCCGGCGACCACCACCTGCTGGCCGCGCCGTACCAGCAGTGCTCGCAGGGCAGTCTGGTCAAGGACGGCACGAAGCTCTGGTACCAGTGCTACATCGTCAACTCGTTCGGCAACCAGTGGACGTTCGTGCGCGTGGACGGCACGAACGCCACGGGGTGGCTGTACAACCGCGACCTCAAGGGACAGAAGGGCTCGTCCCCCGCCTGTTAGCCGCTGGGGGCCGGGGAGTTCCGTACCGGACTCCCCGGCCCAACGGCATTCCTGACGGTCCATCACCACCCCTTCCGGATTACTGCAACGGGTTCTACCCTGGCCGCCGCCACCACACCGACCGGCTGGACCGCGAGACTCCCGGAGGGGCCGTGCACCTCGAATACACGTCTGAGCAGCAGCAGTTGCGCACCGAGCTGCGTGCCTACTTCGCCGAGCTCGTGCCGCAGGACGTCTACGCCCGCTACGAGGACCCGGCCGCGCAGAAGCGCTTCTACCGGGAGACCATCCGCCGTCTCGGCGCCGACGGCTGGCTCGGGGTCGGCTGGCCGAAGGAGTACGGCGGGCGCGGCATGTCGCCCATGGACCAGTTCATCTTCTTCGACGAGGCCGCGCAGGCCGTCGTCCCGCTGCCGCTGATGGCTCTGAACACCGTCGGTCCCACCCTCATGCAGTTCGGCACCGACGAGCAGAAGGCGTACTTCCTCCCCAGGATCCTCGCCGGCGAGATCGACTTCGCCATCGGCTACAGCGAGCCCGACGCGGGCACCGACCTCGCCGCCCTCAAGTGCAGGGCCGTCCGCGAGGGCGACGAGGAGACCGGCACCTACGTGGTGAACGGCCAGAAGATCTGGACCACCAACGGCGACACCGCCGACTGGGTCTGGCTCGCCGTCCGCACCGACCCGGACGCCCCCGCGCACAAGGGCATCACCATGCTCCTCGTGCCGACCTCCGACCCCGGCTACTCCTGCACCCTCATCAACACCCTGGCCTCACACGACACCACCGCCAGCCACTACGAGGACATCCGCGTCCCCGCGAACCGCCGCGTGGGTCAGGAGAACAAGGGCTGGCGGCTGATCACCAACCAGCTCAACCACGAACGCGTCACCCTCGCCGCCCACGGCACCATGGCCATCCGCGCCCTGCACGACGTCCAGCGCTGGGCCGCCGCGACCAAGCTGGCCGACGGCCGTCGCGTCATCGACCTGACCTGGGTCCGCGGCAGGCTCGCCCGCACCCACGCCCGCCTCGACGCGATGAAACTGCTCAACTGGCAGATGGTGAACGCGGTCCAGTCCGGCACCCTCACCCCGCAGGACGCCTCCGCCGTCAAGGTCTACGGCTCCGAGGCGCGCCGGGACGCGTACGCCTGGCTCATGGAGGTGGTCGGCGCGGCCGGCTCCCTCAAGGACGGCTCCGCGGGCGCGGTCCTGCACGGCGAACTGGAGCGCGGCTACCGCAGCGCGGTGATCTTCACCTTCGGCGGTGGGAACAACGAGATCCAGCGCGAGATCATCGCCTGGATCGGCCTGGGCATGCCCCGCGTCCGCCGCTGACCCCGTGTGACTCACAACGTTAGTTGGCACATAACAGACGTTGTTGTCACCGGACGTGCGTGCGAACCCTTTCGTTGAGCCGGATAGCTGGCGTGCGTACGGTCCCGGCGCGCGTCAGAACGGTCGCCATCCGGGGAAGGGGTGCGTGCGGCTGGTGCCTGGCGTCGGACAGGGCTTTGCTGGATCTGGGGCAGCAGCGTTGGACGGACTTGCCGACTCTACGGGCACCTTTGCGCAACCGGCCCCCGAGTGAAACTCACGTGGTCAGTTCAGTGGCGGGGACACCTCCTGTCTGCTTTCTTGGTAGGTCCTGCGTTGCAAGTGCGTGGAGGTCACCTTGGGCAATACACGCAGATCCCGACCCGCCACCCGTAAGTCCACGCTCCACCGGTTGAAGACCGAAGGTCATCCCGGGGAGCTGAGCGAGTTCGTGCGTGACAGGTACCTTGACGGTGCCGACTATGAGGCCCGGAACTTCACCCGTGAAGGCATCGAGGGACTGCTGATGACGGGAGGAGTGCCTCGTGAGCGCGCTGACTGGTGCRACACCCTCGAGTCCATCACCGGCCTCAACGTCAACGAGAGGAATCGCGCTGCAGCCGGCCTAGTCATCATGCGTACGGCCCGTGGGGTCTACGCGCTGAGTTACGGAGTGGGGCACCACATGCTGGACCCCTACTACCGCGACGACGAGTTCGGTCTGGAATTCGCAACCCGCTGCCTCGACGACGCCGGAGTCATCAAGGTCCGCAACCAGATTATGGACGGCCGTGGCAGGGTCGACGAGTACTCGGTCTCGCGCGGCGAACGCATCGACGATTTCGGCTTGGACCGCTTCGGCGCTGTCGTCCGCCGCATATGTGGCACCGTCAGTGGGCTGGCGCTGACCTCATTGGAATCGGGCCGGATACGTCGAGTACGCGTCGAATGCTCCCAGGCCACCATTAAGCTCCCCCTTGCCACCAGCCTGGAGGAGTTCCTCAGCGACCTGCGGACGATCGAGGACGTCTGTGCAAGGCCCGATCCACTACCCCAGCTGCGATTCGTCAGCAGGGTACATACCCTCAACAACGGCAGCCGCAAGGCTGTCGAAGCCCAGAAGATCCTTGAGGGCCTCCTCGCAGACCCGGACAGTCCCCGCCTGACGACCGGAGTTCCCGACGCCTGTCAGGAAAGCCACAGCTCGGCCCAGGCGTTCCGCATCAGACGCGGAGCCCAGGTGATCGAAACCAGCGAGCTCGAACTGAGGCACCTGCTTGCCTTCGTGAAGGACAAGCCGCCAGGCGAGCGACTCAAGGCACTCGCTGACGTCCGGGTGACCATGTTCAGCGACGACGACTGCCAAACCCCCGCAGGTGTCGCCACCAATGGCAAGGAATGGCTGATAGCTGACATACAGGCCAACCCCGACCGGCTGTTCTACGGCAACGGCAAATGGTTCGAGGTGGGGGCCGGTTTCATCGAAACCCTCGAAGAGGAGCTCACCAGCCTCTTCGCGGCACCGCGGACCGTCACGTTGCCCTGCTGGACGAGGGGACCGCTCAACTCAGACGGTCAAGATTCCCACGATGAAGATTGGTTCAACCACCGGGCAGCAGAGCAGGACGGATACCTCCTCTTCGACAAGAAGAATGTCCGCACCAGCAAATTCAAGGGTGGGGGATTGGAGATCTGCGACGTCTTGGGCCCTGACAGCCAGCTGATCTGCGTCAAGAAGGCCACGGCGAGTACCGCCCCCCTCAACCACCTCTTCGCTCAAGGCGTGGTCGCTGTGGAGACCTTGCGGAGCGATGCGGAGGTACGAGCCAAGTTCCTCAAGCAGGTAGCCGCCCACAGTCCAAACCACCGCCTTATCCAAGACTTTGGCACGCTCCGCGTGGTCTTCGGCATCCTGCTGAAGGACGGCGAGGATATTGCCGTGGACTCGCTCTTCGCCTTCGCTCAAGTCTCGCTGCTACAAGCGGTGCGGAGGCTACGCGCCATGAATGCGGACGTCGAGGTCATCGCCATCCGGCGCTGACTCAGTGCTTGCTGATTGCGTCGCCGCGCTCCTCGTTGGCACGGGCTCTGCGCGGCATCGCCCCGGCACGGCTCCGCGGTCGGACTTCAGGCCTCGGCCGGTGCATCCAGTCGGCAGTGGACGTCGACTATGCCCTCGACGGAGTGGGTGAGGCGTTCGGCCAGGGGGATCAGTTTGCCGTCGCGGACCTGGCCGGTCAGCGTGGCGCTCCCTTGGGCCACGGTGACCTTGACGCCTTCGTGGGAGAGGGGGAAGAGGCGTTCGACGACGGTGCGGCGAATCTCGGTGGCGAGTTCTTCGTCGGTGCGGAGGAAGACCTTGAGGAGGTCGGCGCGGCTGACGATGCCCTTGAGCGTGCCGTCGGCGTCGACGACCGGGAGGCGCTTGATGTGCCGGTCGGCCATGAGGCGGGCTGCCTGAGGCAGGGTGGCGTCGGGACGGATCGTGACGGCCGGGGTGGTCATCATGTTCTCGGCGCGGGTGGAGCCGGCCTTGGCGGTGTCACCGAGGCGGCGCATCTGTTCGATCAGGCCCGGGCGGTGCTCGTGGAACTCCTCCTTGGGTAGGAGATCGGCCTCGGAGACCACGCCGACGACGCGGCCCTCGCCCTCGATGACGGGTAGGGCGGTCACCTTCCACCGCTCCATCGCGGTGGCGATGTCCTTGAAGCCGGTCGAGGGGGTGACGGCGATGACCTTGGTGGTCATGACATCGGCGACGGTGTACGGGGTGGAGGTCATGGCGGGGTCCTCAGCGTGCGTAGGCGAGCGGGGTGCCGCTGCCGTGAGGGGCGAACAGGTCGAGGAGGCGGGTCCGGGCGGAGTCGAGCCGGTCGGCGATGACGGCGGCCACCGCGGTGGAGACGGACCGGCCGACGGCCGAGTCCTCGTTGCACAGCTCCCGTACGGCCGCGGCGTCGAACTCCAGGGCGCGCACCTCGTGGGGGGCGGTGGCGCCGAGGTGCCAGCTGTAGGGCGGGAACATCCAGGACCAGCCGAGGAGCTCGCCGTAGCCGAGGGTGTCGACGACCACGTTCTTGTGGCCGGGGACGTGGGTGTCGAGGTCCACGGTGCCGCGCTGAATGATCCAGAACTCCTCGGCCCGCTGGTGCTCCTTGAAGATGCGGGTGCCGGCCGGGAATGTCACCTGGTGGGAGTGGGCGAGCAGGGTTTCGCGGGCTTCCGGTGCCATCGCTTCGAGGATGCTGTGCATGGTGCTCATGGAGTGCCTCCAACCCTTCGCATCCACCCTGCTCGGTGGCCCACCGTGCCCGGGAGGGCCGCGCGGTGCACACCGCCGGGGCCGTCCGGCCCGGGTCGGCGGACCAGGACGGCCTCCCCGGATTTGGGTACGACGGCCGTCCATCCCAGCTCATGGTCGATCCGGTTCCGGAGGGTCTCGGCGGCGGTCTCTTCGCCGTGGACCAGGTAGGTGGTGTGCGGTGGCGGAGCGGAGCGCAGCCAGTCGATGATCTGGTCGGCGTCGGCGTGCGCGGAGAAGTGCGGGACGTCGGCGACCTCGGCGCGGACGGGGACGTATTCGCCGAACACCTTGAGCGTGCGGGCGCCGTCCACGAGGTCGCGGGAGCGGGTGCCGGCGGCTGCGAAGCCGACGATGACCACGGCGTTGCGCGGGTCCGGCAGGAGCCGGTGGAGGTGGTGCAGCACGCGGCCGCCGGTGGCCATCCCGGCGGACGAGACGATGATCGCTGGTCCGGTGGTGCTGTTGATGTCGATCGATTCCTGGACGGTGCGGGCGGCCAGGAAGGGCTCCGGGCTGATCGCCGCCTCGCCGCGGGCGAGGATGTCGGGGCGCAGCTCGGGCGAGTGGGCTCGTACGGCGTCGCGGTAGACGTCCAGTGCGGCCAGGGCCATGGGGCTGTCGACGTAGACGGGTACGTGGCGGGGCAGGGTGCCGTCGCTGCGCAGGGTGGCCAGCTCGTGCAGGACGACCTCGGTGCGGTCGATCGCGAAGGCCGGGATGACGACCGTCCCGCCACGGGACAGTGCGCGCGTGATCACCGAGGCGAATTCGCGCTTCGCGCTCTCCTGGTCATGGTGACGGTTGCCGTACGTCGACTCCATCAGCAGGACATCGGCGCCGGAGAACGGTTCGGGTGGCAGAAGGAGCGGGTGGCCGGGGCGGCCGAGGTCACCGCTGACGGCGAGGGTATGGCCGTCCTCCAGCGTCAGGTGTGCCCAGGCGGAGCCGAGGATGCGACCCCCGTGGTGCAGCATCAGCTTCGTGCCAGCCATGATCTCGACCTCACTGCCCACCGGTACCGGGTCGAAGAACTTCACCGTTTGGTCGATGTCGTCATCGTCGTAGAGCGGCTTGGCGGGCCGGTGCTTGGACCAACCGTGCTGGTTGGCGTGCTCGGCGGCCTCCATCTGGAGGCGGGCGCTGTCACGGAGCACTCTCGACCAGGAACTTGCTGCCGGTGACCGTCCGCACCCCGCCGAGGAACCTCAGCAGGGCCGGGCGGGCGGAAGCAGGAGACGGGGACGGGGCTGACTGGGACATGGCAGCAGCACTCCTCTCTGTCTCCACCGTCGCACCGGAACGCCCTCTCCGCTGGGGACCGACCGGTCCCGGGTAGGGGCCGACCGGCCCAAGCGGGACAGAGGGACACAGGCACAGCCTGACGGTGACCCCCTCCCGCACAGCACACAGAGAGAAGGCCGCGCCATGAAGGCACTCGTCTTCCACGGGCCCGGACAGACCTCCTGGCAGGACGTCCCGGACCCCTCGATCAAGGACGCCGCCGACGCCATCGTCCGGGTCGACGCCGTCACCATCTGCGGCACCGACCTGCACATCATCAAGGGCGACGTCCCCGAGGTGACACCCGGACGGATCCTGGGCCACGAGGCCGTGGGGACCGTCGTCGAGACCGGCGGCGATGTCCGCAGCGTCCGCCCCGGTGACCGCGTCCTGATCTCCTGCATCTCCGCGTGCGGCCGCTGCCGCTTCTGCCGTGAAGGGCACTACGGCCAGTGCCGCGGAGGAGGCGGCTGGGTCCTGGGCCACACCATCGACGGCACCCAGGCCGAGTACGTCCGCGTTCCCTTCGCCGACCTCTCCGTCCATCCCCTTCCCAGCGCCCTGGCGAGCCACGAAGCGGTCCTGCTCGCGGACATCTTCCCGACCTCGTACGAGGTGGGTGTCCTCAACGGCAACGTGCGCCCAGGCGACACGGTCGTCGTGGTCGGCGCCGGCCCCATCGGCCTGGCCGCCATCGCCACGGCACAGCTATACAGCCCGTCCCGGATCCTCGCCGTCGACCTCGCGGCTTCCCGCCTGGCAGCTGCGCGGGACCTCGGGGCCGATGCGACCGTCAGCGCGCAGGAGGAGCCGGAGCAGCTGGTGGGGGACCTCACAGACGGGCTCGGCGCGGATGTCGTCATCGAGGCCGTCGGCGTGCCCGAAGCCTTCGAGATGTGCACCCGCATGGTCCGCCCGGGCGGCCGGGTCGCCAACATCGGCGTGCACGGCAAGCCCGCCGTCCTCCACCTCGAAGACCTGTGGATCAAGGATGTCACCATCACCACCGGCCTCGTCGACACCCACTCGACTCCCATGCTGCTGCGCATGATGGCCGCTGGCCGCCTGCCCGGCACCGCGATGGTCACGCACCGGTTCGAGCTGGACCAGATGGAAGAGGCGTACGACGTCTTCTCCCGCGCCGGCGAGACCGGCGCCCTCAAGGTCGTGCTCGGCGGACCGCAGCACGACACCGTCGCCGTACCGCCCCAGGAGCAGTGATCGCCGTGAAGAGCATCCCGCGATCCCCGGAGCAGTCGTCCGGCGAGATGACCGGACGCACCGACCTGGGCCGTCGCCTGGCGGCCCGCCGTGAAGCCCTCGGTCTTAGCCGCGAGGAACTGGGCCAGCGGTGCGGAGCGGATGGTAACTACATCGCGTACTTGGAGGAGCACGCCGCCGCTCCCGCTATTGGCACCCTCGCTCGCGTCGCTGATGCCCTCGGCCTCACCGTCGACGACCTGACCGGCGCCAGCGCCCATCGAGTCGCCGGCCGATCCACCGCCCGGCGCGACAGTACCCTCGTACCGCTGGACGAGCCCGAATGCCGGCGCCTGCTGAACACGCACGGCGTGGGCCGCATCGCCATCTTCACCCCCGACGGCCCCGCCGTCCTCCCCGTCAACTACCTGATCGCAGGACCCGACATCGCTTTCCGCACCTCCGCGGAAGCCGTCACGGCCAGGGCCGCCGGAACCGAGGTCGCCTTCGAGATCGACAACATCGACGACGTGACCGCCACTGGTTGGAGCGTGCTGGTGGTGGGCGAACTGGCAGCCGTCACGGACCAGCACGAAATTCAACACCTCAACACCACGGCCCGCTCCGAGCCCTGGGCCGGCGGCCCGCGCACCCACTGGATGAAGCTCACCCCCGCTCGCATCACCGGCCGTCGCGTGGTGCACGACTCATGAACGACCTACGCGCGGTCGTCTTCGACACCGACGGAGTGCTCCTCGCTACGGCGGACCGCCATGCGGCTGCCTGGAAGGAGACCTTCGATGGCTGCCTCCCCGAGTGGCAGCCATCGCGCGCCGGTGCACGACCGCGCCCGTTCGACGCGGTCCGCGAGTACCGGGACCTGGTCGACGGCCGCTCCCGCCTCGATGGCGTGCGCGCATTCCTGACTGCCCGGCACATCGACCTTCCGCCCGGAAGCTCGGAGGATCCGCCAGGGTGCGCCACCGTCCACGCGGTCGCCGCCCGCAAGGAGGAAGCCTTCTCCACGATGCTGCGGACCGAAGGCGTCCGTGTCTTCGACGACGTGCGGCCCGCGCTCCGGGAACTGCGGGAGAAGGCGATCCTGTGCGCAGCCGTCTCGGCCTCCCGGCACGCCCGCTCGCTCCTGGAATCCGCAGATCTCCTCAATTACTTCGACGCCTTGGTGGACGGCCAGGACGCGGCCGCACTCGCCCTGCCAGGCAAACCCGACCCTGCCCTCTTCCTCGAAGCTGCCGGCCGCCTCGGCGTGACTCCCGCACACACCGCCGTGGTGGAGGATGCACTCGCCGGCGTCGAAGCCGGACACCGAGGCCGTTTCCGCCTCGTGGTTGGACTCAACCGCGAAGACGACCCGCGCATGAGGGACGCCCTGCGCGCACATGGTGCTCACCTCGTCCTCCCGGACCTCGGCGGGCTGCCCGCCGCACTCGAAGGCGAACGCGCGTGACCAGCGTCTGGCGCTGGGAGTACCCTCGCTACGACCCCAAAACCGAGCGGCTGGTAGAGTCCCTGTGCACCCTGGGCAACGGCCGCTTCGCCACCCGCGGTTCAGCCCCCGAAAGCGTCGCCGACGACGTCCACTACCCGGGCACTTACCTCGCCGGCTGCTACAACCGGCTCGAATCCACCATCGGCGGACGAACCGTCTCCAACGAGGACATGGTCCGGCTGGCGGACTGGACCGCCCTGAGATACCGCTGCCTGCCCGAGGGCGCACCGGCCGGCGACTGGCTCACACCCGACCACCCGACCCTGCGCCACAGCCACGTGTCGCTGGACCTGCACGCCGGCACGCTCACCCGCCGCATGCTCTTCCACGACGCCGAAGGCCGCCGCTTGGGCGTCACCCACATCCGCCTCGTCCACATGGGCGACCCGAACCTGGCCGCGCAGAACACGGTGTTCAGAGCGTACGGCTGGAGCGGCATGATCGAGATCGAGTCCGTGCTCGACGGAGACGTCACCAACGCGGGAGTCGAGCGCTACCGCGCCCTGGCCGGGCGGCATCTCGTCGAGCACCGGGCCGGAGTGGAGGCGGAGGGCACCGCCTGGCTGTCCTGCACCACGACCACCTCCCGAGTACGGATCGGGCTCGCAGTCCGGACATCAGCACGTCCTGTGGCACCGGTGGGCCGGGCATGCACAGCCACCACCGCCACGCAGACATTCGTCTTGCCGATCAAGCGGGCCGCCACGGTCGTCGTCGTAAAGACCGCCGCCCTGTGCACCTCGCTCGACCGTCCCTCGGCCGATCCGCTGCGGCGGAGCATCGACTACGCCACACATGCCCCGGACTTCCCCACCCTGCTGGCCTCCCACCGGGCATCCTGGCAACGCCTTTGGAGCGAAGGAGAGTTGAAGGTCCCCGGCGAGACCGGCAAGATTCTGCGGCTGCACGCCTTCCACGTCCTGCAGACCCTCTCTCCGCACACTGCGGAGCTCGACGTCGGCGTCCCTGCCCGCGGTCTTCACGGCGAGGCGTACCGGGGCCACGTCTTCTGGGACGAGCTGTTCGTCCAGCCCTACCTCGCCCTCCACCTCCCCGAGACCGCCCGCGCCCTGTTGATGTACCGGCACCGACGGCTCCCCGCGGCCCGGGAGGCCGCCCGCCGGGCGGGCGCGAAGGGAGCCATGTTCCCCTGGCAGAGCGGCAGTTCCGGCGCCGAGGAGACGCAGCGGCTGCACCTCAATCCGCGCTCCGGCCGCTGGCTGCCGGACCACTCGCACCTCCAGCACCACGTAGGGTCGGCCATCGCCTGGAACGTGTGGCAGTACGGGCAGGCCACCGGTGACGCCGGATTCATGCACGGCCCGGGCGCCGAACTCCTCCTGCACATAGCCCGCTTCTGGGCGGACGCGGCGACGTGGGACGCCGGCCTCGGCCGCTACCGGATCCGCGGCGTCGTCGGACCGGACGAGTATCACGATGCCTACCCAGATGCCACCGCTCCCGGCATCGACGACAACGCCTACACCAACGTCACCGCGGCGTGGGTGCTCGCCCGGGCCCTCGACCTGTATGGGGAGCTCCCGGCGGCCCGACGCGCCGAGCTCCTCACGCAACTGGGCATCGGCCCCGACGACCTCGCCGTCTGGGAGGACGTCTCGCGCCGCCTGTACGTGCCGTTCCATCGCGACGTGATCAGCCAGTTCCACGGGTATGGGGATCTCGCCGAGCTTGACTGGGACGGCTACCGCGCCCGCTACCACGACATCCGCCGCCTGGACCGCATCCTGGAAGCCGAAGGCGAAACGCCCAACCGCTACCAGGCGTCCAAGCAGGCCGACACCCTCATGCTCGGCTACCTCTTCCGCCCCGCAGAACTCGAACAAACGTTCCTTCGGCTCGGGCATCGCCTCGACGACGGCCTCTGGCGCAGTACGGTGGACTACTACCTGCGGCGCACCTGCCACGGTTCCACGCTCAGCAGCCTCGTCCACGGCTGGATCCTCGCCCGGGAGCAGGGGCCGGACGCTTGGCGCTACTGCCAGGAAGCCCTGCTCAGTGACATCACCGACGTCCAGGGCGGTACCACCGGTGAAGGGATCCACCTCGGCGCCATGGGAGGCACCATCGACCTCGTCGAGCGCGGCATCGTCGGGCTCGAGCCCCACGGCGACGGCCTGCACATCGACCCGGTGCCCCTCTCCGAAGTGCCCGGTTCCTCGTTCTCGATCTCCTACCTGGGGCACCGGGACATCCGTATCCGGTTCCGTCCCGGCCGGCTCGGCATCAGTGTCCCCTCGTCGCCCCTGGGCCCGGTGCCCTTGGTTCTGCCCGGCGACAGGCAGGAACGTATTGCCGCAAGCCAGGAGCGGTGGTTCCTGCTCCCCAAGGGCTGACAGGGCAACCACCGCATGCTCGCGTGGCGGGCCGTTCCCGATGCGCACACTGTGGATGTATCAGCCGTTGGAAGGGTGAACGGGATGGACAGGCAGCATGAGGCTCCGCGGATCGTGGTGGGCGTAGACGGATCGCCTTCGTCCCAGGCCGCGCTGCGCTGGGCGGTCCGGTACGCAGGGCTGGTGGGCGGGCGAGTGGAGGCAGTCGCTGCGTGGGACCTGCCCGGTGCCGCGTCGTGGTCCGCCCCGGCGGTCGACGCCACGTTCGACGAGGAAGAGGCCGAACGGCGTCTGGTTGAGGAGGTCCGCACGGTTCTCGGTGAGGACGGCGCCGCCTCCGTGCACCAGCGCCTGGTGCGCGGCAATCCGGTCGACGTCTTGGTGGATGCGGCAGAGGGTGCGGACATGCTGGTCGTGGGCAGCCGCGGCCGCGGCGGCTTCAGCCGAGCGCTGCTCGGTTCGGTGAGCCAGCAGGCGGCGCTCCACGCGCCGTGCCCGATCACCATCGTCCGGGCGGACACCCCCGCCGAATAGGCCAGGTGTAGAGCGTGAGCCGCGGCTGCTGGCTGTGGTGTGACTTCTTGAGCCCGGCGCACACCCCGACGGCCGCGCCTGTGCCGTGTGTGCCAGCCCGGTGAGATGGGCCTGCCGCAAGCACCTGGAGGCGCCTGCCGGTGAGCCGATTCCCGTCCCCGGGGATCGACGAAGAGCTCCCCAAATCGGGTGGACCCCCCATTGGCGTCGTGGAACGCAGCGAGCGAAGGCGGTACCGGCGGTCGTCGGCACCGGGGCCGCCAGCGCAGTGCCGCGTGACGGCGCCGCCGTTACCGTCTCGTGCACCCAGGGCAGCCGGGGCAAGGTCTACGCGGGCCGCCTCCCGCACGAGGAGACCGAGACGGACCTGGCCGCCCTGCCCGCCACTCGCACCCGGGTGCGGCTGCCCGCGGACGGGGTGGGCCTGGCCCGCCTGGAGTTCATCGTCGCGCACCAGGTCAAGATCCACCCCATGGCCTCCTGCACCCAGAACGCCGGGGACGCCGACCGCTGCGCCGTCGACCAGCTCACCGAGGGCTACCTCGACCGCGGCCGGTACGTCACCGACCGCCTCGGCGTACGGCATCGCCTGAGACGGGCCTGACCAACGTCATCGTCATGATTCCGTTCTGCCGCACCCTGGAAGAGGCCGACAAGGTCCTGGAGGTGATGGCGGCCGAAGGACTCCGGCGCGGCGAGAACGGCCTCAAGGTCTACGTGATGGCCGAGATCCCCGCCAACATCCTCCTCGCCCAGGACTTCGCCGAACGCTTCGACGGATTCTCCATCGGCAGCAACGACCTCACCCGGCTCACCCTCGGAGTCGACCGTGACTCCGAAGCCCTCGCCCACGTCTTCGACGAGAACAACCCGGCCGTCACCGACCTCATCCGGATCCTCCTCCCACGGGTCCAGGCCCTGGGACGTCCGGTGGGCCTGTGCGGACAGCGGCCCAGCGACGACCCGGCCTACGCCGCCTTCCTCGTCCATGCAGGCATCGACTCGATCTCGGTTGCCTCCGACAGCTTCGCCGCCGTCAAGCAGCACGTCGCCGTCGCCGAGGAGCGGCGCTATGGGGAGGACAGAATGGTCCCCGTAGGGATCCGTCCGGCCCAAGCGGAGCAGCCGTCGACCGCGTGACAGTGGCGTCAGCAACGCACCATGGAACCAAGGAGCACCCGCCATGAGTACCAAGCGAGTCCTGGTCGCCTACGGCACCAAGCACGGTGCCACCGCAGGCATCGCCGAGCAGATCGGAAAGACCCTCCGCGAGGACGGTCTCGACGCCGTCGTCCTGCCCGCCGACGACGTCCACGACGTCCGCGCATACGACGCCGTCGTCCTCGGCGGCTCCCTCTACGCCGGCCACTGGAGCAGCAAGGCCAAGCACTGCGCCGAACGCAACGCCGACTCCCTGCGGCACCGCCCGGTGTGGATGTTCAGCAGCGGCCCGCTCGACCGCTCCGCCGAGGAACACGACATCCCCCCGGTCTCCGCCGTCGCCCGGGAGATGCAGCTGGTCGGAGCACGCGAGCACATGACCTTCGGCGGCAGCATCACGGCCCACACCCCAGGCTTCCTCGCCAAGGCACTGACCCGCCAGGGCAAGGGCGGAGACTTCCGCAACCCCGAGCGGATCCAGAAGTGGGCCCACCACATCAGCGCCGAGCTCGCCGCCTGAAGGGACGGCCCCGGCTCGCACCAGCACGGAGGCGTGCCATGCACCACCGGACGACAGCGACGGGGGCCAACCCGCTCAGGCGTGATGCCGACCGCGCCCGGACCCGTTTGCGTGCCGCCTTCGCGCTGACCTGCCTGCTGGCAGTCGTCACCGGCTTCGCCCTTGGGCGAGCCGCTTGGACGGACGGCCAGCGCACCGCCGAGGACATCGCGCGCCATCGACACAACGTAGCGGCCACCACGATCGGCGAGACCGGCTACCGAGCGGGAGACCAGCCGAGCAGTCGGCCCGTAACCGTCGCGACCGCCACGTGGCATTACCCCTCGCAGCGCCCGCACACGGAAACCATCCCCGTTCCGGCAGGAACCCGGAACGGTGACACGGTCCGGGTGTGGGTCGACGACAACGGCAGTGCGGCTGCCGCTCCGCCCAGCCAGGCCGACATCGCTCTGAACGCGGTAGGCATCGGCACCGGAACACTGGCCGGGATCGTGCTCGCCGGCGGCGCCCTCGGCGCCGTCCGCCTTCGCATCGTAGACGCGCGCAGCGCACGGGCCTGGGAATCCGAGTGGGCGGGCATCGAGCCCCTCTGGTCAGGCCGCCTGCGCCCCGGACAGGGAGCCGGCGATGAGTAAGACCGCTGCCGGCCCGGACCTCACTCCGGACGCCGCGCCGGACCCTCTCGAACCCCTGCCCCTGCTCCGCCGCGAGCTGCACACCGGCCCCCTGGGCCTGTCGAGCCGGGAGGCGGTACGCCGACTGGCCGTCTACGGACCGAACGAGGTCCGCCGCACCACCCGGACGAGCGTCCTGAGGGAACTCCTGCGGCAACTGGTCCACCCACTGGCTCTGCTGCTGTGGGCCGCGGCGGCCCTGGCCTTCATCGCCGCCATCGAGGTGCTCGGCTGGGCGATCGTCGCGGTCGTTCTCGTCAACGCCGGATTCGCCCTCGTGCAGGAGCGGCAGGCCGAGAGGGCTGCCGAGACCCTGGCCAGCTACCTTCCCGCCCAGGCCAAGGTGATCCGCGACGGACAGCCACAGCACGTCCCGGCCCGGGACCTGGTCCCCGGCGACCTCATCGCCCTTGACGAGGGCGACCGGGTACCCGCCGACGCCCGCCTGACCGAGGGGGGAATCGAGGCGGACCTCTCCATGCTCACGGGCGAGTCCACCCCCGTCGAACGTGTTGCCGGCCCGGCTCTGGAAGGCATCTCGCTGCTGCAGGAGCCCAACCTCGTCTTCAGTGGCACCACCGCCACCGAGGGGCAAGCGCAGGCGATCGTCTTCGCCACCGGAGACCACACCGAACTCGGCCGGATCGCCGCCCTCAGCCAGCGCACCCGCCGCGAACCGAGCCCACTGGAGACTCAGGTCAAGAAGGTCGCCTGGCTGATCGCCGCGGCCGCGGTCGCCATGGGAGTCGTCTTCCTGGTGCTGGGCGTCGCAGTGGGGCTGCCACTCACCGACTCGCTGATGTTCGCGATCGGCCTGCTCGTGGCCAACGTGCCGGAAGGGCTGCTGCCCACCATCACCCTGGCGCTCGCCGTCGGCGTACGCGTTCTCGCCCGCCAAGGCGCGGTGATCAAACGGCTGAGCGCCGTGGAGACCCTCGGCTCCACCAATGTCATCTGTACTGACAAGACCGGCACCCTCACCCGCAACCAGATGCGCCTGCACTCCACCTGGACACCACCGCACGAGACGCCGAGCGGTTCGGAGACCGCCGAGCTGGTCCGCGCCGCCGCCCTGTGTACGACCGTCACTCGCGAGAGCGACGGCGGGCTGCGCGGTGACCCGACCGAGATCGCGCTGGTGGAGGGAGCTTCACAGCACGCTGCGCCCATGGATCCGGCCGACCGGGACACCCATCGCCGCGCCTGCTTCCGCTTCGACCCGCGCCTGCGCCGCATGTCGGTGGTGTTCCGCACTGACGACCACGACAGCCTCGGCGTGATCGTCAAGGGCGCCCCGGAGAGCGTCCTGGAGCTATTGGCGGAAGGAGAGCTGACTGCGCAAGCTAAGGCTGCCGCCGAAACCCTGGCTTCGGACGGCATGCGCGTGCTGGCCGTCGCGGTGCGCGAACTGCCGCCCGGCACAACGGCACCGACGCAGCGGCAGGACGTCGAGAAGGACCTGCACCTGCTCGGACTGGTCGGCCTGTACGACCCGCCGCGCCCCGAGGTCGCCGATGCGGTCGGGCGCTGCCACGAGGCGGGTCTGACCGTCCACATCGTCACCGGCGACAACGGTGCCACCGCCGCCGCCGTGGCCCGCGCCGTCGGTATCGGTACGACGAACCTACATGTGGTCGCCCAGTCCGAGACGATCGACGACCACGAGCTCGACCACCTCCTGCGCCTGGACGGCACGGAGATCGTCTTCGCCCGCTCCTCGCCCGAGACCAAACTGAAAGTGGCCGATGCCCTCCGGGCGCACGGTCAGATCGTGGCCATGACCGGCGACGGCGTGAACGACGCTCCGGCCCTGCACCGTGCCCACATCGGCGTCGCCATGGGACTCTCCGGCACCGATGTCGCCCGCGAGGCGTCGACGATGGTCTTGACCGACGACAACTTCGCCACCATCGTCACGGCCATCGAGTCCGGCCGCCGCGTCTACGACAACGTCCGCAAGTTCATCGTCTACATCTTCGCCCACCTCACCCCTGAGGTCGTGCCCTTCCTTGTGTTCGCCCTCTCAGCCGGGGCCGTACCGCTGCCGCTGACCGTCCTGCAGATCCTCGCCATCGACCTGGGAACCGAGACCCTTCCGGCCCTCGCTCTCGGCCGGGAGCGCGCCGAGCCGGGAATCATGTCCCGACCGCCCCGCCCCAGTTCCCAAAGCGTGATCAACAAAGACATGCTCGTACGCAGCTGGGGCTGGCTCGGCGCCATCTCCGCAGCCCTCGTCATGACCGCCTTCTTCTACGTCCTGTGGCGCGCGGGCTGGCATCCCGGCGACCCCACCGGACCCGGAACCCCCCTGCACCACGCCTACCTCACCGCGACCACCGCCACCTTCGCGGGCATCGTCACCTGCCAGGTCGGTACAGCCATCGCCGCCCGCACCGACCACGCCGCCCTGCGCGACATCGGCTTCTTCAGCAACCCGCTGCTCCTGGCCGGCATCGCCTTCGAACTCGTCTTCACCGCAGCGCTCGTCTACGCGCCGCCGCTCCAGAACCTCTTCGGTACCGCCGCCCTCCCGCTGGACGTCATCCTTCTCATCTCGGTCTTCCCACCGCTCGTCTGGGGAACCGACGAGGTCCGGCGCTGGGTCCGACGCCACCACCACGCCTGAACCGATCGGAGGCACACCATGTCGCACACGAGCGAATGGAAGACCCGCGTCTACCTCTTCGAGGAAGAGCACACGACCAAGGTCCGCGTCGAACTCGACACCGGCACCACCCACCTCACCGGCCACGGCACCGCGCGATGCAACCCCACGGACAAGGACGTGCCCGAGATCGGCGACGAACTCGCGACCGCCCGAGCGCTGGAGAACCTGGCGGAACAGCTCAAGCGCACCGCCTACGGCGACATGGCCGCAGCGGGGGCCGCACCACAGCACGCCCCCCTCACGGCCTACGACCCTGGGTGAGCGGGCGGGCCACCATCAGCAGGCTCAGACTGGACGCATGGATGACGGGCCGGCGATCGAGCTGACCGGGCTGACCAAGAGGTACGGGCCGGTGGTGGGCGTCGACCGACTGAGCCTCACGGTGCGACCAGGCGAGGTGTTCGGCTTCCTCGGGCCGAACGGCGCGGGGAAGACGACCACGCTGCGGTGCCTGACCGGCCTGCTCCGGCCCGGTGAGGGACGCGTGAGGGTCCTCGGGCTGGACCCGATCGCCGATCACGGCCGGGTGGCCCCGCAGCTGGGGTATCTGCCGGGCGAACTGCGCCTGTACCCGGAACTCTCCGGAGCGGAAACCCTCGATCTGCTGTCCGCACTTCAGGGAGCACCCGTGCCCCGCCGCGGCGAGCTGTGCGATCGGCTGGGGCTGACGCCCGCGATCCTCGCCCGCCCCGTCGGGGGATACTCGCGGGGCATGAAGCAGAAGCTCGGGCTGGTGCAGGCGATGCAGCACGACCCGCACCTGGTGGTGCTCGACGAACCGACCGAGGGCCTCGACCCGTTGGTCCAGGAGACGTTCTTCGCGCTCCTGGGGGAGGCGTCCGCCGCCGGACGGACCGTTCTGCTCTCCAGCCACATCCTGCCGGAGGTGCAGCGCACGTGCGGGCGGGTGGCGATCATCCGGGACGGACGGCTGGTCACGGTCCAGACCGTGGCCGGCCTGCGCGAGGCCCGTGCCCGGCGGATCAGACTGTCCTTCGCGGACGGGCAGGGGCCACGGCCATTGGGCGGCTCAGAACGTTGGGTCCCGCGCTGGCAGGGGGACCAGGTGGAGCTGCTCGTACCGCCAAGTGAAGTGGAGGGCGCTCTGCGCACACTGCTCGGCCTGCCGGTGGCCGACGTCACGGTGGAAGAAGCCGGGCTGGACGAGGCCTTCATGGACCTGTACCGCGACGGGGCCGTGGGGGAGGAGCCGTGAGACGGCAGTGGCCGCTGTTGTGGCTCGCCCTGTATCGGCGGCGCCGGATGCTGGTCGCCCTGATCGTCGGGATGGTCGTCTTCGAGGCGCTCATCGTGGTGGTCGCCAACGCGATTCCTCCGGGTCAGCTCTTCTCCGCGGGTGGGAAGGGACCGCCCTCGGCCTACCGGGCCTTCAGCGGATCCAGCGGCGACGTGTCGATCGCCAGCTACCCCGGCCTGCTGGGGGCCGGCCTCACCCACCCGTTCTGGATCGCCATGCAACTCACCGCGATCGGGTCGCTCGCTGCGGCCGCCGTGGCCGCGGACGTGGAATCCGGGACGGTGGAACTCGTCATGGTGCGTCCCGTCAGCCGTACCCGGCTTCTGACGGAGCGGACCGCCGCGCTGGTGCTCGCGGCGCTGGCCCTGAACCTGGCAGCGACCCTCACGGTCGCGGTGGGGGTGGCGCTGTCCCCGGACATCCACCGTGCGGTGCCGCTCGGGGGGGGGGGGGGTGTGTGTTCGCCGCCGGGGTCATGGGCTTCGGCTTCGCCCTGTGCCTGATCGGGCCGGCGATGGCCGTATCGGCGGCGGGACGACGGCGGGCTCAGGTGGTCGGCGCCACCATCGCGATCGGGGCCGTCGGTTTCGCCGTCAACTTCATCGCCCTGGCCTGGTCGCCCGCAGCATCACTGAGGTTCCTGAGCCCGTTCCATTACTACGCCCCGGGCGACGCCCTGGCACAAGGCGCAGTGCTCTGGCCCCAGCCCGGCATTCTGGTGGGTACCGGAGTACTGGGTTTGGTTTGCGCTCATCTGGTGCTGCAGCACCGAGACCTCGCGCCGTGAGCGGTGTCTACTCCCGCACCTCCAGAACGTCGGTTTTGGGCCGCGGGGCCCGTAGCCGAGGCGCACACCCATTTGTAGGGCCCGTCACCTCAACCGGATCCCGGACCGTCCACCGCAGCTCCGGCCGTTCCGGGGGCTGGGAGGTTATGAAGGTCGCCAACCGTCTGTAGTGACGCGGGCTACGACGGCCTCGATGTGCCAGGCCCCAGGTACGGTCAGTCGGCAGCGTCGAGGCGGGCTGCCGCCCCCAGCCGTTGAGCAGCGGGGCGGACACGGGCTCGTCGCTGAACGGGGGCTCGTGTGTGGGCGGCGGCGTAGCACGCCGTGCAAGGAGGGCAGCTCGTGACCCTCGCCCGCGGCGGACATGCGGACTGCACCACGACCACGTGGTGCTGGTCGCCCGGTCCGGGGCCCCGGGCGCGACTGCCAGCCCCTTGCGGCTCTGCGCGGAACGGGCGGCCGCGGCCAGCAGCCGCTCAGCCTGGCCGCCCGGGCCCGCCGTCTGCGCGTGAAGTTCGGCCGGCCGGGGCACCGCACCGCAGCTGGGGCGGGCCACTGTGGGTGAAGAGGAACCGGTGTGGCGGCGCCGGGCTCCGGGGTGCAGGCCGACGGGCGTCTACATTCGCGCCGGCGGCCACGAAATCGGCCGATTTCCGGACGGGCCACACGGCGCCGAGTCCGGCGTCGGGCTCAATACGGCCAGGACCAGTCCGCGACCTCCGGGAGGTCGGTGCCGTGCTCGCGAATCCATTCGTGGTGGCGGATGCGCTGGTCGGCCACGGCCTGGCGCAGCCCCTCGGCTCGGCCGGCGAGGCCCGGGACGCGGTCGATGACGTCCATCACGAGCCGGTACCGGTCCATGTCGTTGCGCACGACCATGTCGAAGGGTGTGGTCGTGGTGCCGGACTCCTTGTAGCCGCGCACGTGCAGGTTCGGGTGGCCGGTGCGGCGATAGGCGAGGCGGTGGATGAGCCACGGGTAGCCGTGGTAGGCGAAGATCACGGGCCGGTCGGTGGTGAAGAGGGCGTCGTACTCGGTGTCCGTCATGCCGTGGGAGTGTTCTTCGTGGGGCATGAGCCGGGCGATGTCGATGACGTTGACGACGCGGACGGCCAGTGAGGGAAGGTGCTCGCGGAGCAGGGCCGCTGCGGCCAGCACCTCCATGGTGGGTACGTCGCCGGCGCAGGCGAGTACGACGTCCGGTTCGCGGGAGCCGTGGTCGGTGCCCGCCCACTCCCAGATGCCGGCGCCGCGCGTCACGTGGATGCGGGCCTCCTCCAGCGGCAGCCAGTCGAAGCAGGGCTGCTTGCCGGCGACGATGACGTTGACCTGGTCGCGGCTGCGCAGGGCGTGATCGGCCACGGCGAGGAGGGCGTTGGCGTCCGGCGGCAGGTAGACCCTTACGACCTCGGGGCTCTTGTTGAGGACGTGGTCGACGAAGCCGGGGTCCTGGTGGGAGAAGCCGTTGTTGTCCTGGCGCCAGACGTGCGAGGTGAGCAGGTAGTTGAGGGAGGCGATCGGTGCCCGCCAGGACAACTCGCGCGAGGTCTTCAGCCACTTGATGTGCTGGCCGACCATGGAGTCGACGATGTGCGCGAAGGCTTCGTAGGTGGAGAAGAGTCCGTGGCGGCCGGTGAGGAGGTAGCCCTCCAGCCATCCCTGGCAGACGTGTTCGGACAGGATCTCCATGACCCGGCCGTCGCGGGACAGATTGCGGTCCGTCGCCTCCGTCATGCCTTGCCAGGCCTTGCCGGTGGCGTCGTACAAGTCGTCCAGCCGATTGGAGGCGGTCTCGTCCGGTCCGACGACCCTGAAGTCCCGCCGCTCGGCCGTGTCGCGCATGATCAGGGTCAGGAAGTGTCCGAGGACGCGGGTCGGTTCGTGCAGGCTGCTGCCTCGCTTGTCGACGGGGACGGCGTAGGTGTCGAGGGCGGGCAGCGGAAGGGGCCGCAACAGGCGGCCGCCGTTCGCGTACGGGACGGCGCCCAGGCGGCGCTCGCCCTGCGGGACGCAGGCGAGGACCTGCTCGGTGGGGCACCCGTTCGCGTCGAAGAGCTCCTGCGGCCGGTACGAGCGCAGCCAGTCCTCCAACTGCCGGAGGTGGGCCGGGTTCTCGCGTACTCCGGCGAGCGGGACCTGGTGAGCCCGCCACGTGCCCTCGACCGGGTCACCGTCGACGGTCGCGGGGCCGGTCCAGCCCTTCGGGGTGCGCAGGACGATCATCGGCCAGCGTGCCCGCTCGCGTTGCGTGCCGGTGCCCGCGGTTCGGGCTTCCTGCTGGATGAGCGCGATGCGGTCCAGGGCGTGGTCCATGGCGCGGGCCATGGCGTGATGCACCTGGGCGGGGTCGCTGCCAGTCACGTACAGCGGGTCGTGCCCGTAGCCGCGCAGCAGCGCGTCGAGCTCGTCCTCGGGGATCCGGGCCAGCACGGTCGGGTTGGCGATCTTGTAGCCATTCAGGTGCAGGATCGGCAGGACCGCGCCGTCGTGGACCGGGTCGAGGAACTTGTTCGAGTGCCAGGACGCGGCCAGCGGCCCCGTCTCGGCCTCGCCGTCCCCGATGACGCAGGCGACCAGCAGGCCGGGGTGGTCGAAGGCGGCTCCGTAGGCGTGGGCCAGGGCGTACCCGAGCTCGCCGCCTTCGTGGATGGAGCCGGGCGTCTCGGGGGCCACATGGCTCGGCACGCCGCCGGGGAAGGAGAACTGCCGGAACAGCGCAGCCATGCCGACCGCGTCCCGTGTGATACCTGGGTAGGTCTCGGTGTACGTGCCCTCCAGCCAGGAATTGGCTAGGACAGCGGGACCGCCGTGGCCCGGGCCCCAGACGCACAGGGCGTCCAGCGACCGGTACTTGATCATCCGGTTGAGGTGGGTGTGGACGAGGTTCAGACCGGGGGAGGTGCCCCAGTGTCCGAGCAGTCGCGGCTTGATGTGCTCGGGCCTCAGCGGCTCGGTGAGCAGGGGGTTGTCCATGAGGTAGATCTGGCCGACGGCCAGATAGTTGGAGGCGCGCCAGTGCGCGTCGAGCTCCGAGATGGGGTATGAGGTCATGCCCGCTCCTGAGTGCGACGGTCCGGGACGTTCGTCGACTGAGCCGATGCCCCCACACTGCCCTCCCCGAGTCGGCGCCGCGAGGGGAGGACCGGCCCTGGGGAAGGGACCGTCGGCCCCTTTGTGCCACGGCGCCCAGCCGGGAGAGTGAGGTCAGCGGTGCCGGTCCCCCGGCCGGCGCCGCTCCCCTGACGACCGACCTCGATGCCCCGGCATCGGTACGGAGGACAGACTCGTGAAGCGCACCCTGGTTGTCGGAGTGGACGGATCCCCTCAGAGCCGGGCCGCGGCGGACTGGGCGGCGCGGGAAGCCGTACGGCGTGACCTCCCCCTGCACGTGGTCCATGCCTGGCTGTGGCAGCCGCTCTCAGCCCCGATCGTCCAGGACCGCGACACCGAAGCCCACCGCGCCGACGCCGTCCTGAAGGAAGTCGAGGGCGAGCTCACCCACCGGTACCCGGAGCTGGCCCTCACCGCGGACGTGCTCTCCGACGCGCCCGTGCCGGCCCTGCTGCGCGTCGCCAAGGACGCGGAGTTGCTGGTGATCGGCACTCGCGGGCACGGAGCCCTGGTCGGCTTCCTGATGGGCTCCTACGGCCGACAGGTGATCGCCGCCGCCGGGTGCCCCGTCGTCTCCGTACGCTCCGCGCACGGCAGGCCGGTGGCCGTGCCGGAGGAGGGTGAGGTCGTCGTCGGGCAGCAGGGCGGCGCGGAGGAGTCCGCCGAGGTACTGCGCGTCGCCTTCGAGGCCGCCGCGGCGAGGAAGGTACCGCTCCGCGCGGTCCGCGCCTGGAGCCTGCCCCCGGTCTACGGGTACAGCCCCGGGTCGATGTGGATCGCCGACCAGTTCGGTGGCCTGGAGCCGTTCGAGAAGGCCGCCCTGGAGCAGGCGCTGGAGCCGTGGCGGCTGAAGTACCCGGAGGTCGAAGTCGTCACGCACGTGGAGCAGGGCAGTGGCGGCCACGTGCTGCTGACCGCGGCCTCGGACGCGCAGCTGCTCGTCGTCGGCCGCCGGGTCCGCGAATCGGCGATGGGGGCGCACATCGGGTCCGTGGCCCATGCCGTCCTGCACCACGCGGTCTGTCCTGTCGCCGTGGTACCGCACGCCTGACCAGCCCGGGGCAGGAGGGAGGCCGGGCACCCGACTGTACGGCGTGCCCGGTCTGCCACTATTCGGCGGACGGGGCGGGGTGCTGGCTCGGCGGGATCAGCGTGCGACTGGCGATCACCGCTGCCTGGACGCGACGCTCCACCCCCAGCTTGATGAACAAGCGCGAGATGATGTTCTTGACGGTCTTCTCGGCGAGGTACAGCCGCTGGCCGATCTCCCGGTTGGTGAGCCCCTCGCTGATCATGACGAGAACCTCCTTCTCCCGGTCGGTGAAGCCGGGCAGACCCGGGACCTGCTTCTCCTTGGGCACGTCACCGCGCATGCGGGCCATCAGCCGGGCCGTGGCTCCGGGATCGAGCATGGACTGGCCGGCCGCGACCGTGCGGACGGCGGCGACCAGGTCGCTTCCGGTGATCTGCTTCAGCACGTAACCGGAGGCGCCCGCCATCACCGCGTCCAGCAGGGCCTCCTCGTCGTCGAACGAGGTGAGCATCAGGCAGGCCAGCTCGGGCATCCGCGAGCGCAACTCGCGGCACACGCTCACGCCGTCGCCATCCTGGAGCCGTACGTCGAGGATCGCCACCTGGGGTCGTAGTGCGGGGATGTGGATCAGGGCCTGTTCCGCCGTGCCCGCCTCACCGACCACGTTCAGGTCGGGCTCCGCGTCCAGCAGATCGTGCACCCCGCGGCGCACGACTTCGTGGTCGTCGAGGAGGAAGACCGTGATCGGCGTGTTGGTCGGAGAGGGGGCACCGCTGTCGGTCATGACGCAACTCCTTCGCCGGGTTTCGTCCGGGGTGCCCGAACTCCAGCATCCTGCCTGCCGAACGGGCCGAACGGACAGGGCCGATAGGCCCTCATCCACCTTCTTCCGCGCGGGGTGAGCGCCATGGGAAAGGGACCTTCGGCCCTCCGCAGGGGGCATGTGGACCTTCCCGGGACCGGCCTGATGCCAGTGAGCTGGTGTCGCACGGGGAAAGGCGCGGCTCGATTGCGGAGCCGCACTCAGCGTGGAGGTTCCATGACGACCACCTTGATCGCGGTGGCCTGATCAGGGCGGTAGCCGCAACCGGTCCCCGGTCGGGACCGTTCGGCCCTGGTTCTCGTGGTGATCGCGGGGGAGGCTGGTGGCCTGGACGCCGCAAGGACCGATCGATACCGAATGAAGGTGCGCAGCATGGACGAGGACGGCGGCATACGGCGCACCGATGGTCAGAACGGCGCTATGACGGCCACACGGCGCATGCGGGAGCTCGACAGGGCAGAGGCGCTCAGACTGGTGGCGACAGTGTCCCTGGGCCGCATCGTCTTCACACAGCAGGCTCTACCGGCAGTCCGCCCGGTCAACCACCTCGTCGAGGGCGAGGACATCATCGTGCGGATCCACGACGACGGGGCGCTCGCCTCCCTCGTAGCACCGGCCGATGTCCCCGGCGTGGTGGTGGCCTACGAAGCGGACGCCATCGATCCCGTCACCCACCTCGGCTGGAGCGTCGTCGTCACCGGCTACGCGTGCCCGGTGACCGACGCCGATGAGGCGGCCCGGTTCGCTTCCCTGCTGCGTCCCTGGGTGGGACACCCCATGACACGAGCCCTGCGGATCCGCCCCGACCTCGTCACCGGATTCCGGCTGGAGGCGGAGCGGACGCGGTCGGAGTCGGCCGGCCTGGGGTGATCGCGTCGGGGCCGTCAGCTCCCGGTGGGGAGCGACGCCCGCCAGACGAGCCGGCTGCCCCGCTCGTCGGGGGTGTCCACGGTAAAGGACCCGCCCAGGCCCCGCGCCCGGTCGTCGAGGTTGCCCAGACCGCTCCGGCGGCCCTGTGCCGGGATGCCCCTGCCGTTGTCGGAGACCGTCAGCACGATCTCGCCCGGCTCGGCCTTGAGGGCCACGGCGACCCTGGTCGCCCCCGAGTGGCGCGCGGCGTTGCTCAGGAGCTCGCCCAGCGCCGCCATGACGTGGTCGGCGACCTCGGACGGGACGTCCGTGTCCAGCAGGCCCTCCATGCTCAGGCGGGGCGGATGGCCGAGGGTGGTGGCCGCTTCGCCGACGGCCCGGGCCGCGCGGGCCCGCAAACCCGGTCCGCTCTCACGGTCCTTGGTGCGGAGACCGAAGATCGTCGAGCGGATGATCTTGATGGTTTCGTCCAGGTCGTCGACCGCGCGGCTGACGCGTTCGGCGGCCCCTTCGTGCTCGATGAGCCGTGCGGCGCTCTGGAGGGTCATTCCGGTGGCGAAGAGCCGCTGGATGGCCAGGTCGTGCAGGTCCCGTGCGATCCGGTCGCGTTCCTCCAGCAGTGCTATCTGCTCGGCGTCACGTCGCCGCTCCGCCAGCTCCAGGGCGATGGCCGCCTGACCCGCGAAGGCGACGAGCGGCTCGAGCTCGTTCTCGCCGAAGACGGGATCGCCGGCCGGGCGCGCGAGCAGGAGTACGCCCCTGCTCTCTCCGCCGGCGGTGCCCAGCGGGACCGCGACGGCGGGACCCAGCCCGCCCTGGATCTGGGAATCGGCCGGGTAGCGGTCGTCGTCCGAGGCGTGAACGACCGTGACGGGTTGCCCGGTCCGGTGCGCGGTCCCCGAGAGGGTTTCCGTGAAGGGGACGACGAGTCCCTGCCTGGCTTTGCTGTCCGCACCGGCCGCGAACTCCACGAACAGCCCCTCGACACCGGGAACCGGCATGGAGATGTCCGCGATCCGAGCCCCCGTGATCTCCTGGGCCCGCAGGGCGATGAGCTCCAGCACCGCCGGACGGGAACTGCCCGACAGCAGGCTCTCGGTGATCTCCGCGTTGGCCTTCAGCCACCGCTGCTGACGCTGCGACCCCTCGTAGAGCCGGGCGTTGTCGATCGCCACACCCGCCGCCACCGAGAGGGTGGAGATCACCGTCTCGTCCTCGGTGTCGAAATCGACTCCGCCCCGCTTGTCGGTCAGATAGAGATTGCCGAACACTTGCTCCCGCACCCGGATCGGTACGCCGAGGAAGGTACGCATGGGCGGGTGGTGCGGCGGAAACCCGTACGACGAGGAGTGGGCGCCGAGATCGGTGAGGCGCAAGGGCATCGGGTGGTGGATGACCTCTCCGAGCAGGCCGTGACCGGCCGGCAGGGGACCGATTTCGGCGATGGCCTCCTCGTCGAGCCCCACGGTCAGGAACTGCGACAGAGTGCGGCCGTCGGGACCGATGACCCCGAGCGCCCCGTAGTCGGCGTCCACCAGCAGGGCCGCGGCCTCCACGATCCGCCGCAGCACCTGGGCCAGATCCAGCTCCCGGCCCACCGAGACGACGGCCTCCAGGAGGCTGTGCACCCGGTCCCGGGTGCCGCGCACGGCGTCGATGCGTACTTGGAGCTCGTCGAGCAGCTCGTCCAGCCGCATCCGGGGCACTTGCGTCAACGGATCCCCCACACTCACGTGATTCCCCTTCACTGCCCGCCCCGTTCGGAGCCAGCGTATCGGCGAGGCCGGACCCGAGGGGGCCTCCACTGCGGTCGATACGGACTGGGAAGGGGGCGCCCGGTGAGAGCTGTCGGTGAAGTCCGGGCCAGCGCCTCGACACACCTGTGCGACGCGCGAGGCATCCTTGCGCGCGGGCGCGTGCCGTGACCGACTTGCTCGCATCACTGGACGGCGAGAGGGACGGTGCGGCAGCGATGAGCCTCAAGAAGGCGGTCTACGAGAGAGAACTGCTGCGGCTCCAGACGGAGCTGGTCAAGCTCCAGGAGTGGACTCGCGCGGAAGGCGCCCGCCTGGTCGTCGTCTTCGAGGGGCGGGACGCCGCGGGCAAGGGGGGCACGATCAAGCGCGTCGCAGAACACCTCAATCCCCGCGTCGCACGCATCGCGGCGCTGCCCACGCCGACGGAGCGGGAGCGTACCCAGTGGTACTTCCAGCGGTACGTCGAGCATCTGCCCGCCGCCGGCGAGATCGTCCTCTTCGACCGCAGCTGGTACAACCGCGCCGGAGTGGAGCACGTCATGGGCTTCTGCACGCCCGTCGAGCACCAGCGCTTCCTGCGCCAGTGCCCGGTTTTCGAGCGGATGCTGATCGAGGACGGGATCCTGGTCCGCAAGTACTGGTTCTCCGTCAGCGACGCGGTGCAGGAGGAGCGGTTCCGGCGCCGCGCGGATGACCCGCTGCGCCGGTGGAAACTCTCCCCGATGGATCTGGAGTCCCTCACCCGCTGGGAGGCGTACTCGAGGGCCAAGGACGAGATGCTGGTCCACACGGATACGGCTGATGCCCCGTGGTACGTGGTCGAGAGCGACGACAAGCGCAGCGTGCGGCTCAACATGATGGCCCACTTGCTGTCTTCGGTTCCCTACGCGGACGTGGCCCCGCCGTCGCTGGCCTTGCCGCCGAGGCCGCCGTCCATGGGCTACGAGCGTCCGTCCAAGGAGCTGCAGACCGCCGTACCCGACCACGCGGCCACCCTCGGGAAGGACTGACCCGCGGTAGATGCCGGTGGTGCCTACTCCCGGATTTCCAGTACCTCGGTCAACGGGCGGCGGGGCGTGTCGGGGCCTGCGGGGCCGTAGCCGAGGCGGAAGACCATCTGCACGTGTCCCATGGCCGCGACCGGGTCTCGCACCGTCCACCGCAGCTCCGGCCATTCCAGGGGATGGGACGTCATCGAGGTGGCAAGGCCGTCGGCAGTGGCCTGGAGAAGGATGCGTTCCATCGCCTGGCCGGCCCGCAGCCAGTCGAGCCTCGTGTCCCCCGGGGTGCTGAGCAGAGCCAGCTGCGGCCGCTTCTCGAACACGGCCCAGCCGCGATCTGGTATCGGGTTGGCCCAACCGAAGTCGCGCACGGGGGTGGGGCCGCCGGAAGCCTTGGGTCCGAATGCGGCGGTGGGGATGCCGTCGCGGCGTGTGCCTGTAGCGCTCTGAGTGCGGGAGGTCCAGGCCTTGGTCTCCGCCCGGGCGAGCGGATCGATCTCCTCGCGGTGTTCTGCGTCCCGTACCAGCCCGAGCACGGTGTCGATGTGCCAGGTGTCCGGGACTGTGAGCCGGCAGCCCTCCAAGTGGGCCGCGGCCCACAGCCCGTCCAGCAGTGGGGTCGGCACTGGCTCCTCGCYGAAGGGGTACCGGCTGGTGTGCCGACGCCGGACTGCGTCGTGCAGGGAGGCCAGCTCGCGGTCCGTGCCCGCAGCTTCGTCGATGGTCACCGTCGCGAGCAGCCACGGTTCGGCGTTGTCGGGCAAGAGCCGCACGCGGACCGGGAGGCCGATCGAGGCCGCGGACACGCGAAGGTTGAACAGTGCCGCAGCGCAACCGAGTTGGAGGCCACGGTGATTGGGGTCGGTTCGGGGCATGGCGCGGTCCGGATCGCCGTACAGAGCGAGGGCACCGCTGCCGGCATGGAACACGAACTTCCACGGCTGGGCGTTGTGCATGGACGGGGCGGTGACGGCGTCGCTGACGAGCTGGATTACGGTGTCGGGGTCAAGGTATGTAGTGGTCACTGGACTGCTCCTGTCTGTGCGCAGCCTCAGTCGTGCGCCACGATGGCGACAGGTGAGGTGGCATGGTGCATCACCGCGTGGGTGATGGGGCCGATGCGGGCGCCGAGTGCCGGACGGCGGATACGCCGGCCGACCACGACGAGTGCCGCGCCGGACGCCGCGTCCAGGATCTGGATGGCGGGCTGGCCGATGACGACGCGTGCGTCGACGGCGAGTCGCGGGTATTTCTGCTCCCAGGGACTCAGCAGTCCACGGAGCGTGGCCTCGAGTCCGTCGGCCATCTCCCTCGCGACGCCGGGATCGAGGGCGGGAGCGTAGGAGAAGACCGGCGGGAGCGACCACCCGTGTACGACGACGAGCGGGCAGGCCCGCCGGTCCGCTTCCTCGCAGGCGAAGGCGAAGAGCCGGTCGCAGTTGCTGCGCAGGTCCACTCCGAGCACCACCGGCCCGGCATCGTCCGCGTGCCCGGGCGGTCGGTCTTGGCCGTCCATGGAGCGCACGAGGACGACGGGCGTCTCGGTCTCCGGGATGGTCACCGAGGCGGTCGAGCCCACGATGAACCCTGCGACGGCGCCGAGACCACGAGAGCCGAGGACGAGCAGGTCCGCATCAGCTGCGGACGAGGAGAGGACCTTGGAGGCCGCGAGTCCGCTCGTGCCGCGGGTGCTGATGTCGAGCGTGCCGTGATCGCGCAGTAGCCGGTCCCGCGTGAGTGAAAGGAGGTCCTCTGCCCATTGAGGACGCGGTTCGGGGAGGGGAGCGGCGAAGGGCCCGTACTGTGCCCAGTCCTCTGCGTGGACGAGTTCCAGAGCCACGCCGCGCAGGTCGGCCTCATTGGCGGCCCAGTCGGCTGCGGCGCTGCCGGCGCCTGATCCGTCCAGACCTACCGTGATCCGGTTCGACATGGTGTTCCTCCCGGGTCGGGTTGTCGCTGCTTCCAGACTCTTCCGCTTACGGGGCCTCTGGGAAGGACCGAGCGGCCCAACCGGGGACCGACCGGCCCTGCTCAGCCCCGTTCCGTTGCGGCGCAGGTGAGTCTGCTGTCGACGTCGACGACCCCGTCGACGCTCTGGCAGAGACGGACCACCACGGGCAGCAGTCCGGGCTGCGGCACGGTGCCGCTGAGCGTCACCAGGCCGTCGTCGACTTCGACGGTGATCGCCGAAGGAGCCAGGTGGAGAGTCCGGGTGAGGACGTCCTCGAGAATTTCTTCCTGTATCGCGTGGTCGCGGCGGAGGAAGAGCTGGATCAGATCGCTGCGGCTGAGGACGCCGACCACGCGGCCTTCGACGTCGACGACCGGTAGCCGCTTGACCCGGTGCCGCTGCATGACGCGGGCCGCGCGGACTACGCTCCACTCGGGGCAGGCTGTGACGGCCGGGCTCGTCATCAGCTCCTCGGCTGTCGCGGCACCTCCGGCGGGGCGCCGGCGGAGAAGGTCGGCTTCGGAGACGACGCCGACCGGGTGCCCGGTTTCGTCGATCACGGGCATGGCGGTGATGTCGAACTCTTTCAGGAGCCGGGCGATCTCCTTGAACGTGGTCGTTCGCCGAACGGTGACGGCGGTGTGCGTCATCAGGTCCGCGACACTGCGGTGCCTCATGGCGGCCGTGCCCTCATGCGGAGAGGGGGACGGTGAAGTCAGCCTTGACGTCGACGACGCCCGGTACGGTGCCGGCAGCGCGTACGACGACATCTTCCATCGCCGGGTCCGGCAGCGATCCGTTGAGGTAGGTGATGCCGTTGGCGACGTGGACGTGCACTTCGGCGGAACCGTGCGGGATCAGCTGGTACGCGATCAGTTCGCGGATCTCGGCGCCGATGTCTTCGTCCGGGCGCAAGAAGACCTTGAGCAGGTCGCCGCGGCTGACGACACCGACGAGGCGGCCGTCGCCGTCGACCACGGGAAGGCGCTTGAGGTGCCCGCGGGCCATCAGGCGCGCGGCGCTGGGGATGGTGGCGTCCTTCGTGACGGTCACGGCCGGGCGGGTCATCAGCTTCTCGGCGGTGGTGTCGTGGGCCGTGTCGGTGTCTTGGGGCTTGAGCAGCAGGTCGGCTTCGGAGACGACGCCGACCACCTGTTCGTCCTGGGCGAGGACGGGGAGCGCGCTGACGTTCCACATCCGCAACGTTTCCACGATGTCCTTGAACGCGGTTCCTTGATCGACAGAGATCACGGCGTGTGTCATGACGTCATCGACGGTGCGCAGGTGCTTCATGGCCTTCCTCCTTGATGGGACGGCCGGTCCTCGTGCTGGTGTGGAGGGCGACCCGCCCGGTGCTCTGAGGCGGTCCGGCCACAGGTACCGCTCTTTCAGTCGTGGGCGATGACGGCCACGGGGACCGCTGCGTGGTGCAGGACCGCGTGAGCGACCGAGCCCAGGTGCGCCCCGAGGGCGGAGCGGCGCACATGGCGTCCCACGACGACGAGTCCCGCTCCATGCGAGGCCCGGACGAGATGCTCGCCCGTGGATCCCATGAACACATTCTGGCTGACGTTCACGTCGGGGAACTTGTGCTGCCAGGGGAGCAGCATGTCGTCCACCATGTGTGCGACGCTCCTGTCGATGTCCCGTTCGTTGTCCGGGTCGAAGAAGGGGACATAGCTGTAGGCGGCCGGCATCTTCCAGCCGTGTACGGCCCGCAGTGGGCAGTTGCGCCGGGCTGCCTCTTCGAAGGCGAAGGTGAGTACCCGATCGCACGCTTCGTGGATGTCGACCCCCACGACGACCTCGGCGCCGAAGCCGTTGCCCGGGCCGTCCGGGTCTTCGGCGACGCGAACGAGGACGACCGGGGTGTCGGTCGCGACTACGGTGGACATGGCCACCGAGCCGACGATGAAGCCGACCAGGCCGCCCAGGCCGCGCGATCCCAGAACCAGCAGCCCGGCGTCGGCGGCTTCGGCCGCGAGGGCGGCGGCCGGCCGTGCTGTCAGGCAGCGGGTCGTGATCTCCAGGTGCGGGTGGCGCCCGTGCAGCTCCTGCGTGGCTTCGGTCAGGGCCTGGTCCGCCCAGCGGTCCACATCCTGGCGGCCCAGGCCGGGGAACGCCGGGTCCAGTGGCCAGTCGACGGCGTGCACGAGCCGTAGCGGCACTTGCCGCAGGACGGCCTCGTGCGCGGCCCAGCGTGCTGCTGCCCGGCTCTCCGGGGAGCCGTCGACTCCGACGGTCACATGGTTCTTCATGGCTGCGATTCCCTTCGTACGGTCCGGCGCTCATCACCACGGCATTGCGTGCCGGGCATGGTCCGCGTGGGTTGCTGTGTCGTCGGTGCGGGCGTTGACGCGTGATGCCACGGCGACGACCCCGTCGAGCCGTTCGATGAGGCCGAGGAGTGCGGCGAGCTGACTCCGGCGCTCGACATGGCCCTCCAGGGTGACGATGCCGTCCACCACGTGGACGTCGACGTCACCGGCCGGCACATCGAGCACCTCCGTGAGGACCTCATCGGTGATACGTCGGCGTATCTCGGAGTCCGGCCGCAGGAACATGCAGAGCAGGTCCCGGCGGGTGACAATGCCGACGAGCCGGTCTTCCACGTCCACGACGGGGAGGCGTTCAATGCCGCGGCGGGTCATCAGCCGGGCGACGTCAGCCACTGTCTCTTCGGCGTGGACGGTGATTGCGGGCGCGGACATGACCACGCCCGCTGTGGGCGGCCCGGTCGCTGTAATGCCCTGCTCTGCGGGCTGTGGCCTCGGCACCGTGCGGGCCAGCAGGTCCGTCTGCGATACGACGCCCACCACTCGGTCCTCGTCGTCCAGGACGGGGACTCCGGAGATGTCGTACTGGGCGAGGAGCTTCGCGACGTCCCTGAAGGCGGTGCCCGGCGCAACCGATACGACCTCGTCGGTCATCAGGTCCGCCACCTTGATGTGCTTCATGAGGCCCTCCTGCTCCGCCGTGTCACGCGAGGCTGGTGTCCGGTGTGGGGTGTGTCCCCCACCATCCGCCGACGACCGCCTGCGATCGAGGGCCGAACGGTCCCGTCCACGGGCCCGCAAGGGCCCGAGCTGCCCAGTCGACGACGATGGGGACCTTTGGTCCCGTCGGCGGCCCCGGGCGGCCCTCTCGCCGAAGCGGGGACGGTACCAGTGTGAGTGGTGTCCCTCATCGGCTTCTCGATTGGGAGGAATTGTGGAAAGCACATTCCGCACCCCGAACACCAGCTCGGTCACCGTCGGCGTGGACGGCTCGGAGTCGGCGCGCGTCGCTGCCCTTTGGGCAGCCAAAGAGGCTGTACGCCGTGACCGTCCCCTGCACATCGTCTACGGCGCCGACACCGACGGCCGGGCCTTGTACCTGTCGGCGGAGACCATCGAGCGGGTCCGCGTCAACGGGCGGGAGCTCCTGGACGGCACGGCGAAGGCTGTGTCGGCCGAGTACCCCGGGCTGACGGTGACCACCGAGTTCAGCCGCGCGAGCGCCGTCGACAGCCTCCACCGGGCCGGCGGACTGCACGGCACGGTCGTGGTGGGCAACCGAGGTCTGGGCGGATTCAACTCCCTCATGCTCGGCTCGGTCGGGCTGGGTACCGCGGCCATCGCCATGACCCCCCTCATCGTCGTCCGCGGCGTTGACGGGGCCGAGGAGAGCGGCACGGTTCTCGCGGCGATCCGCGATGAGCACGACCTTCTGGTCGCCCGGTACGCCGCCGAGGAAGCCGAACTGCACAAGGCCTCCCTTCGGCTGTTGCATGCGTGGAACGTGCTCCAGTCCGTCGGTGAGGTGGTCAGCATGCTCGACGGCGTCGACGAGATCGCCAGCGGCCACGCAGAGAGCTTGCGGGCCGTCACGGACGTGGTCCGTGGCGAGTTCCCCGACCTGGAGGTGCAGGCCGATGCGGAGAAGAGCATCTCCGTGGCCGGTGTCCTGGTCGAGGCGTCCCGTCACGCCGAACTGCTCGTCATGGGCGGCCGGCGGGCCCCAGGGCCCCTCGGACTCGCCCCCAACCTGGGCAAGGCCACGCACAGCCTGCTGCATCACGCTCACTGCCCCGTCCTCCTCATCCCCCGGACCGGCAGCGACTTCGGGAGCCAGTCATGACCGTCCACCCCGCAGGAAGCCATGACATCGTCGTGGGCATCGACCCCGTCAGGGACTGGCACCTTGCCCTGGCCTGGGCCGCCGACGAGGCGCAACGTCGCCGGCTCTCGCTGCGCCTCGTGCTCGCGGTACCGCCCCAGCACGACACCCATCACGTCGATGACACCCCCGGCCAGACGGCCCTGAGGCAGGCCGGATCCGACAGACTCGAACAAGCGTGCAATTGGGTACGTGACCGCCACCCAGAGGTGAGCGTCACCGGCGATCTGCTCGGCGGCTTCCCTGCTCCCGTCCTGGGCGGCGCAGCGCGAGAAGCCCGCATGATCGTCCTCGGGTCCCGGCACCTGAGCCGAACCGCCGAGTTCTTCAGCGCCGGCTCGCTCGTTGTCCCCATCACCGCCCAGGCCCATTGCCCGGTCGTCGTGGTGGGCGACGCCGAGCACATCAGCCAGCAGCCGCCCTACGTCGTCGCGGGGATCGACGGCAGTGCGTCCGCCACGGCCGCGCTGACCTTCGCCTTCGACGAGGCCGACCTTCGAGGGGCAGCGCTGCGGGTCGTCTGCGTGTGGCAGCCGCCGCTCGTCATGCTGGACGACGAGGAGGTGGCGCTGCACGCCCAGCGCACTCTGCTTTCCGAGGCCACCGCCGGCCTGTCCGAGAAGTATCCGGACGTGCATGTGACGCACGAGGTCCTCACTGGCCACCCCGTCGAGGAACTTGCCCGGGCCGCCGAGCACGCCCTGGCCGTCGTCGTGGGCCGCCGCGGCCGCGGCGGATACACCGGYATGCGGATCGGGTCCGTCGTCCACGGCCTCCTGCACCGTGCGCACTGCCCGGTGATCACCGCCCCCACGGGATGAACCGGGCCATGACCAGCAGCGCGCTCGAAATGCCGTCCGTCGGCTCCTCAGCCCCGGCGGGGCTGACACAGGCCGAGGCCGAACGCCGACTGGCCCGCTACGGACGCGATGAGGTGGCTCCTCCGCGACCCACGCCCCTCCGCCGCCGGGTGCTGGCGCAGCTGCGTGATCCGCTGATCATGGTGCTGCTCGGTGCCGCACTGCTGACCATCGCGATCGGGGATCATCCGGATGCTGTCGTCATCGGCTTGGTGGTCGTTTTCAACACGACCGTGGGCGTCACCCAGGAGGTCCGGGCGGACCGCGCGGTTGCCGCGCTCTCCGCTCTCTCGGCCCCGCACGCCCGGGTACTGCGGGACGGCGGCGCCCACGACCTGTCGGCAGCGCTCGTGGTGCCGGGGGACAGCCTGCAGTTGGGCGAGGGAGACATCGTCGCCGCAGACGCCGATATCACCGAGGCATCCGCTCTCCTGCTGGACGAGTCGATGCTCACCGGCGAATCGGAACCCGTCGCCAAGAGCACGGGTGGCACGGTCAGCGCCGGCACCGTCGTGGTGCGCGGGCGGGGTGTCGCGACCGCCACGGCCACAGGATCCGCCAGTGCCCTCGGCCGGATCGCGGCGCTCCTCGACGGGGACCACGAGCCGACCCCGCTCCAGCGCCGCCTCGCCTCTCTCGGCCGCGTCCTGGCCGCCGCCACCCTCGCCCTGTGCGTGCTGTTCTTCGCCTTGGGCCTCGTACGCGGCCTCGGCGTGAGCACGATGGCGGTCACGGCCATCAGCCTGGCCGTCGCCGCGGTGCCCGAGTCCCTGCCCGCCGTGGTCACCCTCGCCCTCGCCCTCGGGGCCCGCCGCATGGCGGCCCGGGGCGCCCTGATCCGACGTTTGCCGGCGGTCGAGACGCTGGGCTCGGTGAGCGTGCTGGCCACGGACAAGACCGGCACCCTCACCGAGGGCCGCATGGTCGTCCAGCACGTGTGGACGCCGTCCGGAGCCGCAGACGTGTCCGGCAGCGGATACGAACCCCGCGGAGCCCTGACCCGTTCCGGACGCTCCCTGACCCCCGAGCAGCTCCGCCCGCTGCAGGAACTGCTCACCACGGCAGCCCTGTGCAACGACGCGAGTCTGAAACCGCCCCAGAGCGGCTCCGACGCGTGGACGGCCGTGGGCGATCCCATGGAGGCCGCACTGCTGGCAGCCGCTGCCAAGGCCGGCTGCCCCGACCCCGCCGAGCTGCACCGCGCCTGTCCTCGGATCGGAGAAGCCCCCTTCGACAGCATGCGTAAACGGATGACCACCCTCCACCACCTGCCCGACGGCAACGTCCTGGTCTGTCTCAAGGGCGCGCCGGAGACCGTCCTGGCTTCCACGGTGCTCGCCGAGCCGCCCGACGTCCTGCACCAAGCCCGCCGGCAGGCCGCCGAGCTGGCTGCGCACGGATTCAGGGTCCTGGCGGTGGCAGGCGCCGAACGGCTCCAGTGGAGCCTGCCCGCCGCCGAAGCGGAACACGGACTGAGCCTTCTTGGGCTGATCGCCATCAGCGATCCGCCGAAAGCGACCGCCGCAGCCACCTTGGCCGCCTGCCGCGCCGCCGGCATCACCCCGGTCTTGATCACCGGCGACCACCCCGCGACGGCCCACGCCATAGCCGTACGCATCGGCCTCGTTGAGGACGGTCCGGCCGACGCGGTCCTTACCGGACCCGAGCTGGCCGCCGCACCGGACACCGACCTGACCGCGGTCCGGGTCTTCGCCCGTACCGACCCACAGCAGAAGCTGGACATCGTCCACGCCTGGCGTGCCCGCGGCGCCGTGACCGCCATGACCGGGGACGGCGTCAACGACGGCCCCGCCCTCCGCCAGGCCGACATCGGCGTCGCCATGGGCGCGCGCGGCACCGAGGTGGCCCGCCAGGCCGCCGACCTCGTCCTCACGGACGACGAGCTCTCCACCGTGGTCACGGCCGTCGAGGAAGGCCGCCGCGTCTACGACAACATCCGGCGCTTCCTCGTCTACGCCATGGCCGGCGGAACCGCCGAGATCCTCGTGATGCTGGCCGGTCCCCTGCTCGGCCTCGCCCTCCCTCTTCGGGCGGGGCAGATCCTGTGGATCAACCTCCTCACCCACGGCCTGACCGGCGTGGCCATGGGCGCCGAACCGGCCGCGCCGGAGGCCATGCGGCGCCCGCCCAGGCCGCCCGGACAGCACATCCTGGCCGCAGGCGTGTGGCAACGTCGCAGCCGTGACAGCGTTCAGCTTGATCGCCGGCATCGGCGCGCGTTCCATGGGCCTGCCCTGGCAGAGCGTGCTCTTCCTGTCTCTGCTTGGGGCCCAGCTGGGCGTGGCCCTGGGGCTGCGGGCCCGGTTGCTCACCACCCAGAACCTCTTCCTCCCCGCCTCCGTGGCGGCTTCCGCCCTCTTTGCGATGGCCGCCTTGCACGTTCCCGCTCTGCGGTCGCTGCTGGACACCCAGCCGGTGGGTTGGGCCGGCACCGGGATCGCCACCGCGGCAGCGCTCGCGGCATTCGTCGCCGCCCGGCTCCTGAGAGGCGCATTTCACAGAAAGGCATGAACATGAACGCGAATCCGCTTGCCCACAGGCACGGGATCCACGCCGAGGTCGGCGACCAGATCGTCGTGGGCGGCCCCACCGTCGGAACGCCGGGCCGGGACGGAGAAGTCATCGCCCTGCATCACGAGGACGGCACCCCGCCGTACGACGTGCGCTGGTCGGACACAGGGCGTACCAGCGTGTTCTTCCCCGGCCCGGACGCCCACGTCCGGCATCTGCACGACGAAACCGGTACGCCGCGGCACGGGGAAAGGCCGAACGGGGCAATAGCCTCCCGCTGAGTGGGAGGGCCGGGTCCTCCGGCCGGAGATACCGTGGAAGTGATGGCCATATAGCCATCACTTCCGGCCGGAGGTGGGCATGGGTGCAGGGGAACAGCCCACCCGGAGCGGTGTTCCTCGACTGCGGCTCGACGAACTGCTGGATGAGCTGCAGGTACGGATCGACGAGGTCAGAGGCACGCGGGACCGGCTGAATGGTCTGCTCGAGGCCGTCATGTCCGTGGGCCGGGAACTCGACCTGCCACAGGTGCTGCGCGGGATCGTCGAGGCTGCCGTGGTACTCGTGGATGCCGAATACGGGGCGCTCGGCGTCATCGGAGACGACAAGAGGCTGGCCGAGTTCCTTCCCGTCGGCCTCAGCGACGACCTCCACGCACAGATCGGAGACCTGCCCTCCGGCCACGGCATCCTCGGTGAGCTGATCCGCCACCCCGAGCCGCTACGGCTGTCGGAGCTGTCCGAGCACCCGGCCTCGTACGGGTTCCCGGACCACCACCCGCCGATGCACTCCTTCCTCGGTGTCCCGATCCGCATTCGTGAGGAGGTCTTCGGAAACCTCTATCTGACCGAGAAGCGCGGCGGCGCCGAGTTCGACGCCGAGGACGAGGCGGTCCTGTCCACCCTCGCTGTCGCGGCCGGCATCGCCATCGAAAATGCCCGGCTCTTCGAGGAGGTCCGGCTGCGGGAGCGCTGGCTGGAGGCCAGCTCCGACATCACCAGCGCCCTGCTTTCCGGAGCGCCAGAGGACGAGGTCCTCGAGGGCATGCTGGAGCGGGCCAAGGACATCACCGGCGCGGACATGGGCGTCTTCTACCTGCTCGGGTCCGGCGGTGAACTGCGAGGCTCCCTCGCCCTGGGGGAGGGAGCCGAGGCGCACCGCGGGATCGTCCTGCCCAGCACCCAGGGGACTCTCGCCGAGGCCGTACTTGCCCGCAACGGGCTCATCATGGTCCCCGACATGGCGACCGACGAGCGCGTCACCGTGCAACCCGAGCGGTGGACTGGCTTCGGCCCGGCCGTGGCCGTCACCGTTGGCACGAAGGAAACGCTCAGAGGCGTCCTGATGCTCGCCCGTCGGCACGGCCGCCCCGTATTCGCCACCACGGAGGTCGCTGCACTTCCGGGTTTCGCGGGCCAGGCCGCCCTTGCACTAGAGCTTGCCGACCGCCGCCACGACGCCGAGCAGATGAGCCTGCTGGAGGACCACGACCGAATCGCCCGCGACCTGCACGACCTGGCCATCCAGCGCCTCTTCGCCACTGGCATGACCCTCCAGAGTGCCCAGCGCTTCGTCGACCATCCCCAGGCGTCCGAACGCCTCGCGCGTGCCGTGGACGATCTCGACGCCACCATCAAGATCATCCGATCGACCATCTTTGGACTCCGCGACCACGAGGCCCCCGGCGAGTCGTCCAAGATGCGCTCCCGCCTGGCCCGAGCCCTGGACGAGGCCTCGGAGGCCCTCGGATTCGCCCCGGCCCTGCGGGTGGAGGGGCTGATCGACACCGACGTACCGTCGGCCGTCGCGGACGAGGCCCTAGCCGTGGTCGGGGAAGCTCTCGCCAACGTGGCCCGCCATGCCGAGGCGACGCGGGCGGAGGTCTCGATCGTCGCGGCCGACGGGAACCTGACGGTCATCGTGACCGATAACGGCGTCGGCCTGCCCGCAGGCGGTCGGCGCAGCGGACTGCGGAACCTGGCAGAGCGCGCCGAAAGGCTCAGCGGCCAGATGGAGGCCGCAGCGCTGCGCGATGGGGAGCGGGGCACTCGCCTGGAGTGGCAGGTACCTCTGGTCCCGCCACCGCGCTGACCGTCGCCGGTGTTCCTGCTACTTCGCCGTCCCGGCGTCGTGCTCGTGGACTTGGGCGGCGATCACGGCCGCTTGGACCCGCCGCTCCACTCCGAGCTTCCCCAGGAGCCGTGAGATGTGGTTCTTGACAGTCTTCTCCGACAGGTAGAGCTGTTTGGCGATCTGCCGGTTGGTGAGGCCCTCGCCGATGAGCTCCAGGACGGCCCGCTCCCGTTCGGACAGAGCCGCCAGACGGGCGTCATCCGGTGCCTTCGCCGACTCCGGGTCGCGCAGGGAGTGCATCAGGCGGGCGGTGGTCGCAGGGTCCAGCATGGACTGGCCGGTGGCGACGGTGCGTACGGCCGAGACCAGATCGGAACCCTTGATCTGCTTCAGGACGTATCCGGAAGCCCCTGCCATGATCGCGTCCAGGAGGGCGTCCTCGTCGTCGAACGAGGTCAGCATAAGACAGGCCAGGCTCGGCATGCGCGAGCGCAGCTCGCGGCAGACTGTGATGCCGTCGCTGTCGGGTAGCCGTACGTCGAGTACGGCGACGTCCGGACGGAGCGCCGGCCCGCGGGCGAGCGCCTGGTCGGCCGTGCCGGCTTCGCCCACGACGGTGATGTCCGGCTCTGCGTCCAAGAGGTCTCGCAGCCCGCGCCGGACCACCTCGTGGTCATCGAGGAGGAACACCTTGATCGGCGCCCCGGCGGACGTGTTCGGATCCTCGGACATGATCGCCCCTGGCTAGGTCCGTGAGGTGCGCTTCCATCCGCATTGTGTCAGGAAGACGCACGATGCACCCGTGGCTGACGAGAAGGCTCGCTAGGCAGCGCTGCTGCCTTCCAGCTCCATCCGGACGTCCACGACGCCCTCGACCGCGCGGATCGCCCGTGCGAGCAGGGGGACCAGGGCCCGGTCCCGCAGCGGGCCGCGTAGAGTGACGACGCCGTCCTGCACGGCGAAGTCCAAGGTCACGCCGGGTGCCAGCTCGGTGAGCACGGTCTGGCGGATCTCCTCCTCGAGCTCCTCGTCGGGCCGCAGGAACACCTTGAGGAGGTCGCTGCGGCTCACCACACCCTCCAGCATGTCGAGCGCGTTCACCACGGGCAGGCGCTTGACGTGCTTGCGGGCCATGATCCGGGCGGCTTCTGCGACGGGCGCGTCGGGGTGCACGGTGATCGCCGGGCTCGACATGAGCTCCTCGGCCAGCACCGCGCCGGCCTTGGACGCTTCCTCCAGCTGCTCGGGCAGCGCGGGGTCCGTCCGCCGGAACTCCTCCTTCGGCAGCAGGTCCGCCTCGGAGACCACGCCGACGACCCGGCCCTCGCCTTCCAGGACCGGGACCGCGCTGACCTTCCACTGGTGCATTAGCTCGACGATCTCCTTGTAGGACGCCTCGCGGCCGATGGCGACGGCGGTGTGCGTCATGACGTCGCTGACCGTGTAGCGGGATGCGGGCATGACCGGCTCCTTCGGCGTACGGACGATCAGAGGAAGCTGCCGCTGCCATAGGGCGCGTACAGGTCGAGAAGGCGCACTCGGGCGGCCTGCAGCCGGTTGGCGAGGACCTGACCGACCCAGTGGCCCAGGGCAGAGCCGAAGGCGGCGTCGGAGTCCATCAGCGCCCGCACGCGCTCCGCGTCGAACTCATACGCGCGGACAGGTGTCATCGCCTCGGCGCTCAGACGCCAGGAGTACGGCTTGAAGAGCCACGAGCAGCCGACCAACTGGCCGGCGCCGAGGCTCTCGATGACGGCGGCGCGCCGCCCAGGCACATGGACGTCCAAGGTCACGGTTCCGGACCGGACGATCCAGAACCGATCGGCGTGGCCACCCTCGCGAAAGAGATGGGCCCCCTCGTCGAAATTGACCTCTCGGGCCAGTTCCATCAGACGGGAGCGGCAGTCGGCGGGCAACGCCTCGGAGATACGGGCGGGTGAAGGGGTGCTCATGAACGGCCTCCTGTTCGAGTCCGTCTTCAGTCTTGGCGTTCCCGCCGGTCCCGGGCATGGGCCCTCCGGTCCCGTCTATGGGCCGACCGGCCCATGCCGAGGACGGCGCAGCCGGAGATCCTGGCAGCAGATGGCCGGCTCGCGGCCGTCGGCCCGTCCACCTGGCAGGTGCGCGATGTACTGGAATGGCCATGGCATGGGGGCTTGGGGATGGTTCGCCATGTCCCTCACCACGCTGATCGTCTGGACCCTGATCGTCGCAGCGACCGTCCTCGTGATCCGCGCTCTCAGGCGAGATGGTGCGGACGGGCGCACAACACCCGCGCCGTACGCAGCCTCCGACAGGGGGGCCGAGAGGCTTCTCGCGGAACGATTCGCCAGAGGCGAGATCGACGACGAGGAATACAGCCGGCGGCTTGCGGTGCTGCGAAGCCACGCCCCTGGGTCCACGCCCCTTTGAGAAGCCAACAGCGGGCAAGGGCACCGGCGTCCCGCCCCGCTTGACCGAGGATGCCCACGATGAAGAGCGACCCGGCCGGTACGGCCACCAGCTCGCCTTCCGTCAGCATGCCGAGACGGCAGATGGAAGAGCTCAGAGCTGACGAGGCGCTGCGGCTGCTGGGCACGGTCGAACTGGGCCGGATCGTGTTCACCCGTCATGCGCTGCCCGCGGTGCGCCCCGTCAACCACCTTCTCGACGCAGGCGACATCATCGTCCGGGTCCAGGACGGCTCGACGCTGGGAGCCTTGCTCGCGGCTCAGGCAGATGCGGGTGTAGTCGTCGCGTACGAAGCCGACGTCATCGATCAAGGCGCGCACCTGGGGTGGAGCGTGGTCGCCACCGGCTACGCCACCGCAGTCACCGCCCCCAGCGAGATCGAGCGCTACGCGCACCTCCTGCAGCCGTGGGTCGAGGGCACCACATCGGGCGCCATCCGGATCAGGCCCGACCTGATCACCGGCTTCCGCCTGCGTGAGGGCAGCCCGTAGAGGTCGGCCCACTCGCGCGCTTCACCTCCTTGCAGCCCTCCGCCCGGCACCATGGTGAGGCACAGGCCCGCATGGAGTCCCGGAGGTGCCATGCCGAAGCACGGACGGAGCACTGCGATCCCGCCCGCCTTCCGTGGGTACCGGAAAACCTGGCTACGTGGCGACGTCCTGGCCGGCATCACGGTCGCCGCCTACCTGGTGCCTCAGGTCATGGCCTACGCGGGCGTGGCAGGTCTGCCTCCGGTCGTCGGCCTGTGGGCCGTCCTGCCGGCCATGGTCCTCTACGCCCTGAGCGGCACCTCACGCCTGCTGTCCGTTGGACCGGAGTCGACCACCGCACTCATGACCGCCGTGGCCGTCGGGCCACTCGCGGCCGGCGACCCCACGCGCTACGCGGCGCTTGCGGCAGCCCTGGCCCTCGTCGTCGGCCTGCTCTGTTTGGTCGCGTGGGCCATCCAGCTCGGCTTCCTGGCCGACCTTCTCTCCAGGCCCGTGCTCGTCGGCTACCTGGCCGGTGTCGCCTTCATCATGATCGTGGATCAGCTGCCCCGCCTCACCGGGACCAGCGGCAGCGGATCGGGGTTCTTCCCCCAGCTCTTCTCGTTCCTCCGCCACATCGGCGACCTGCACCGGCCCACGACCGTCATGGCCGCGGGCTGCCTGTTCCTGCTGTTCACCCTGCCGCTGCTGTGGCGCGCTCTGCCCGAACCGCTCGTTGTCCTCCTTCTCGCCACGGCGGTAGTGACGGTCTTCGCACTGGACGAGGACCAGGGGGTCGACGTCATCGGCGCGGTGCCGTCCGGCTTGCCGGGTTTCGCCCTGCCCCGGCTGACCGACCTCGCCGACCTGGTGCTCCCGGCTCTCGGCGTTCTGCTGGTCGGCTACACCGACGTCGTCCTGACCGCACGCGCCTTCGCCCGGCACGACGACCCGCACCGCCTGGACGCCAACCGCGAGCTGCTGGCCCTTGGCGCGGCGAACCTCGGCGCCGGAGTCCTGCACGGCTTCCCGGTCAGCAGCAGCGCCAGCCGCACCGCCCTCGCAGACTCCTCGGCAGCCCGTACCCAGGTGTACTCCCTCGCCGGCGCCGCCTGCGTGGCCGGCGTCCTCCTCTTCCTCGGCCCGGTGCTCGCCCACACCCCCTCCGCCGCCCTCGGCGCCATCGTCGTCTATGCCGCCCTGCGCCTCGTCGAGGTGAGCGAATTCCGCAGGCTGGCAGCCTTCCGAAGCCGCGAGTTCCTACTCGCCCTCGGCTGCGGACTCGGCGTCCTCGTCCTCGGCATCCTGTACGGCGTGCTCCTCGCCGTGGCGCTGTCCGTCGCCGAACTCCTCACACGGGTCGCCCGACCCCACGACGCCGTCGAGGGAATCGTCCCGGGCCTGGCCGGCATGCACGACATCGACGATTATCCGAGCGCGCGCACCATTCCCGGCCTCCTCATCTACCGCTACGACTCACCGCTGTTCTTCGCCAACGCCGAGGACTTCCGCCGCCGGGCACTGGCCTCGGTGGCGGTCCAGGACGAACCTGTGCACTGGTTCGTCCTGAACACCGAAGCCAACGTCGAGGTCGACATCACCGCCCTCGACGCCGTCGAGGCCCTGCGCTCCGAACTCACCCAACGGGGCATCGTCTTCGCCCTCGCCCGCGTCAAGCAGGACCTGCGTCGCCCCCTCGACGCCTACGGCATGACAGCGAAGATCGGCCCGGAGCGCATCTTCCCCACGCTCCCCACAGCCGTTGCCGCCTATCGGGACTGGCAACGCGTCATGGGCCATGATCCAGCCCTCTGAGCAGGTCTCATGACCGAGGAGCCGGGCGCCGAAGACGGGAGGATCAGTGTCGGAGCTGCCTCGGTGGAGCTGCGGTCCTGTCCAGTTCCAGGAGGGCCAGCATGACTTCGACGCGCACCTGCTGTCTGTCTTGAGCGCTCCGTAGCCGCAGCCGCCCATACCGCGTCAGACGTGGTTCGAGAAGGTTGCGGATGAGTTTGTAAACATCGGGGTGCCGACGGCCGAGCTCCTCGCGGGCCTCGCGCGCCGCTGCCGTAAGGGGTACGGCCTCATGTCCGGCGGCGTTCAGGTTCTTGACGACCTGCGAACCGATCAGTCCGGTGCCGCCGATGACTGCGATCTTCATGACGTGCCTTTCATCGAGATCGCTACGCAATATGGTATATGCGACGCTATGTGGGCCGTGCATGAAACGGCTCGCTGATCGACCGAGTCCGCTGGTCACTGAGTTTTCTGATCGGCCGATCTGGCCCTTCGAGCTGATCACCCGGTGGATGCCGCCCACCTCAGGCAGCGAAGACAGCGGTCACGACCCGGCGTTCGGCAGGGTGGTCTTGCGCGCGGGTGGTCACTCCCATGTCGGCGAGCTCGCTGGCCGGCTCCAATGGCCCGACCGGGTCCGATGCAGGGACATCGAGTCCGGGTCCCCGTGCAGCGACGCGCCCCTGATCGCTGTCGGTGACCCGACCGGCCCTGATCTTCTGACGGACCACGTCTCGCACCGTCATGGCCCTCGGAGCGGCGTATTTCCGTATGCGGGGGCGAGTGGAAGGCTTACGGCATGGTCTTTCGAGCGTGGCCGGACCTCCGGCGTTCGTGGCGACCGGGTCGCGCACCCGCGCTGATGGTGATCCCCCTGGGACTGATCATCACGGTCTGTGTGGTGGACGTGCTGGCTCCGCCGCACATCCACCTCGGGCCGCTGCTGGTGGCGGCACCGGCGATCACGGTGGCGTTCGCCGGGGCCCGCGTGACGGCACTCATGGGAGCGCTCGCGGTGGCGGCCCAGGTGCTGATCGGCGTGCTCAGAGGGGTCCTGACCACCGCCAACGTCCAGGCGCAGATCGCTGCTCTCATCGTCGTCTCCGGCATCTGTGTCGGCATCTGCGTCGTGCGGGACCGACGCGAGCGCCAGCTGCACCAGGTGCGGTCCGTGGCCGAGGCGGCGCAGAGCGTGCTGCTGCAGCCACTGCCCGCTCGCAGCGGCCCCCTGAGGATCGCCGGACTGTACATCCCCGCCGAGGAAGAAGCCGCTCTGGGCGGAGACCTGTACGCGGCCGCACGTACCGACCACCACAGCACCCGGCTTCTCATGGGCGATGTGCGCGGCAACGGGCTGGCCGCGATCAACAACGCCGCCCTGCTGCTCGGCGCCTTCCGCGCAGCCGCCCATCGGCAGGCCACCCTGCCCCGCCTCGCCGTCCACCTGGACGCCGCGTTCCGCTGGGACACCAGCCAGTGGCGGCCACAGGCAGAGCAGGACATCAGCGAGGACTTCGCCACTGCCATCCTGCTCGACATCCCCGACCACGATCCGGTCGTCCACCTCATTGATTGCGGCCACCCGCCGCCGCTGCTCCTGCGCGGGAATCACATCACCCCACTCGTGCCCGAGGCGAGCCACCTTCCGATCGGCCTCGGCGGTGCCTTCGGCGTTGCCGCCTACGACGTTCAGACGTTCCCGTTCGAAGTCGGCGACCTTCTGCTTCTCTACACGGACGGCGTCATCGAAGCACGCAATGCCGACGGCGTCTTCTACCCGTTCACCGAACGGGCGTCCGAGTGGGCCAAGGACGACCCCGACGAACTCCTGCGCCTTCTCCATGACGATTTGCTGGCCCACGTCCACGGGCACCTCGAAGACGACGCGGCCGTAGTCGTCGTCCGACGCCTGGCAGTCTGATCCCTGGCCACCGGAATGCTCCTGCCGCACCGCCGGCGAAAGGGCGAGGAGTTGCCCGCCTGGAAAGTCCCGCACAAAGGTCCCGCCACAGGTCCGAGCGCGCCGCGCGCGTCTTCGCCCGCGTGAAGTGCTGGAACATGCCGTGGGATTGCCGGCTCGGAGGTGATGGGGTCCCTCACGCCATGCGGGGCATTGCCCGGCTGCACAACCTCACCTTGGGGGATGGGCGAGTGGTCCGCGCCGGGTTCGTGAATTGCAGCCAAGGTCGCGGGGAGGCTCGACAACGGGATCAAGTGCCAGGGAGCCCAGTTCCCTGGATCAGGGGCTGGGAAGGCCGTCGAGTGCGTGCGAAGCTCTCCGATCCGAGGGCGTACGGAGCTGCCGAGCACCAGGTGACGGCCCACGGATGGTACTCCGCCTACCCGGACGCCAGCGTGAAGGACATCACCGACAAAGTGCAGCAGCGAAGTCTTGACCTGGCCTCGGCACAGGAGGTCTTCCGGCCGGCTCTCGTGGTCGAACTGCGTGAGCGTCCCTACGAGTTCGACATGCAGGTGCAGCTCTGTACCGATCTGGAGCAGATGCCGGTCGAGGACGTCACGTCCGCGATCCGGTCCTCGGTCCCACGCATCCGCGCGAGCACGTCCTGCTCGCGCCGCAGCCGCACAGCCAGGCTGCCCGGACCCTTCTGCCGGCTCTGACCACCGGGGCCGCTCGCCGCACCGTCCACGCCCACTCCCGACCACCGTCCATGTACACCAGCCGACAGCGTAGGGGCCGGCGGGTGCGAACGTCGCGACGACCGTCCCTGGACACTTTCGAATACGTCGCGTGGTCGAAAGGCACCGGGTCGGCGGAGGGCGGCGGGTCCTTGACCCCGGCACGTGACGGCCGCCCGCGCCGCGGCGACCGCGTTCGGCGTCATGATCCGGATCACAGCGCGGCGGGAAGAACGTCCGTCCGAATGTGATCGAGGTGTTGGTGGCCGACGGGTACGGTTTGGCCATGGATTTTTCCGGAACTAGCGCTACCGATGAGAACACCGGGCAGGTGGAGGCCATCATGGCCGCGGCGCGCCGGCTGCTGCCGAAGGAGGGGGCCCCGGGCCTGTCCCCGGAGGCGGTGGCCGCCGAGGGCGGGCTGGCCGTCTCCGACGTGGCGGCCGTCTTCCCGCACCGGGACGACCTGTTGACGGCGTTGGTCGTCGACGCCTACGACGCGTCGGCCGCCGCGATGGAGCGGGCCGACGCGGACGCCGTGGCCGGGGGAGCCCCGGCGGGCGCGCGGCTGCTCGCGGTCACCCGGGCCCTGCGGGCCTGGTCCTTCGCCCACACCGGCGAGTTCACGCTGATCTACGGTTCGCCCGTACCCGGCTACCACGCACCGCAGGACACCGTCCCGCCCGCCTCGCGCACCCCCGCCGTGCTGGCCGGCATCGTGCGGGCCGCGCTGGAGGGCGGCGAACTCCTGCCGCCCCGGCGGACGGTACCGGGGCCGCCGCTGCTCCGGCCGGAGGCCGTGCAACTCTTCGGCGGGGTGCCCGACGCACCGTTCTCGGACATCGTCGAGCGCGGCATCGTGCTCTGGAGCAGCCTGATCGGGCTCCTGGTGTTCCAGGTCTTCAGCCGTACCCACGACAGCGTCCGGGACGAGTCCGCGTACTTCGACTTCGCCATCGCGGTGGCGGCCGAGGGAATCGGCCTGACGGTCCCGCTGGACGAACCCGCCCACACCGACTAGACCGTCTGCCGCGTGCGCGCGGTACCGGCGGGGAATCAGGCCGTGAACACCACAAGAACCCTCTGCTTCGTCATCGCGGCGCTCTCGTCGTACGCCGCCCTCGTCTACCGGCTCTGCCAAGTGCGCCGCAGCTGGCGGGACAGCGCCTACCGCACCCTGGTGGTCACCCTGCTGCTGCAGTGCCTCACCTTCACGATGGGCGCCGTCGCCATGAGCGGCGACAGCTTCCTCGGCGTCGGCAACCTCGCCATCCTGGTGATGCACGTATCGGCCGTCGCCTTCTGCGTCGCAGCCGAGATCATCCTGCTGCGCTGGGCGGCCGACCCCGAGGAGGCGGTGCGCAAGGCCCGGTACTGGCTGATCACCGGCGTCGCCCTCAGCGTGCTCCTGATCGCCCTCTTCTTCGTCGCCGACGGCCCCGGCCGGCCGGCGACGGACTTCAACACCGGCAGCGGTCAACCGCTGGTCCTCGTCTACCTCCTGGTCTTCATCGTCTCCCAGGCGGTTCCGTGCGTGACCATCTTCCGGCAGTGCGGTCCCTACGCCCGGATGACCRGCAAGGCCTCGCTGCGGCAGGCGCTGCGCATGCTGTCGGTGGCCGCGGTGATCCTCTTCCTCTACTGCACCTGCCGGACGGTGAACATCCTCACCGCCGCGGCCGGGATCGACATCGGCGTCTGGCAGCTCGCGTCGAACGTCTTCAGCGCCGCGGGGATCGTCACCCTCTCGCTCGGCCTGACGTTCTCCTCGTGGGAGGCCTCGGCCGCCAAACTGTTGGAGTGGGCGCACAGTTACCGCTCCTACCGGGCCCTCTACCCGCTCTGGCGGGACCTGTACGAGTCCTCTCCGGACATCGTCCTGGAGCCGCCGGGCTCGGCCTCGGTCTCGGACCTCAACTACCGCCTGCACCGGCGCGTGATCGAGATACGCGACGGGTGGCGGGACCTGCGCCCCTACATCGACCGCACCGCACCCGCCGGCGGGGCGGCGGATCCCGCGGCGAGCGAGGAGTACCGGCAGGCCCACGCCGAGGCGGCGCAGATCAAGCAGGCCCTGCACGCGAAGCGGGCCGGGACCGTCCCCGATCTCAACAAGGACGCGGGCGACTTCGACGACCGGGACACGGACAACTTCTCGGCGGAGGTCGCCTGGCTCACCCAAGTGGCAGCCGTCTATCGTAAACTCGGCAAAGCGGGTTGAGAGCTCCCGCCCGGTCTGTCCCCCGTCAGGCCGGGCGGGTTTTCCCTTTTTCACCCTCCCCCGTGGTTCCCCCCGTTTTCCCCCGTGGGTCCCCCCGTTGTTTCCCCCGTTCCCCCCCCCGTGTTGCTTCCGGGCCGAGCGGGTGTGATCCGCTCGGGCCGACCCCCATCCCCCGAGGGCCGGCCCTGCCCGGACCGACAGCCGCCAGCACATCAACTCGGCTACCCCCGTAAGCAAAGTTAGCTGCCAGCTATCGGCGAGGTCCACGGTGGCGGACTCTGGTCAGATTGTCAACTGACGGCTAATCTGCAAAACTGCCGGATAGCTGAGAGCAATGTCGAGGAGGTGACGGAAGGGAGATTCGCAGTGTCGGAGACCGACGACCGGCCCAAGCTGGCAGTGCGTCTGGACAACCTCTTCAAGACGGTCCGGCCCAAGGGCAAGCACTGGACCAACGCCGAAGTCGCGGAGGAACTCAAGCGCGCCAACCCCGAACTCAAGGCCGGCGGTGTCTACCTGTCGCAGCTGCGCACCGGCAAGCGCTCCAATCCCTCGCCGGACCTGCTGGCCGCCCTCGCCCGGTTCTTCGGCGTTTCCGTCGCGTACTTCTTCGACGACGAGGTCGCCGAGTCCGTCCTCAGTGAGGTCGCCGCCATCGAGGCGCTGCGCCAGGCCGGAGTCCGCTCCGTGGCCATGCGGGCGGCCGGGATGAAGAAGGAGAACCTCCAGGCCATCACGGCCATCATGGACCAGTACCGGCAGCTCCAGGGCCTCCCGCCCGTCACCGACCCCTCGGAAGACCCGGAGTGAGGGTCCCCGGGAGGGGCCGTTCGGCCGATCACGGCCGCCGCAGTCAGCTCAAGAAGCTCCGCAAGGACGGCGCGCGGCGGATCGCCGAACTCAACCTGCCGGAAGGGGCCGACGTCGCCGAACTCTGCCGGTACATCGGAGAGATCCGCGACCGCCCCATCACCCTGATCCCGATGCAGATGCCCGCCTCGCAGCCGTGCGGCATGTGGGTCGCCGCGCGGGACGAGGACCTGATCTTCTACGACGCCAACACCACCAGCGCGCATCAGGAGCACATCATCTTGCACGAGCTGGGCCACATCATCTGCTGTCACCGCGGGGCGGGCTGGCTGGACGAGGCGAGCTCCCGCCTCCTCTTCCCCAACCTCGACCCCGACCTCGTCCGCGACATGCTCCTGCGCGCCACCTACGACGACGTGCAGGAACAGGAGGCCGAGGTCATCGCCTACCTGCTCTCCCAGCGGATGGGCGGCGCCGAGGACGGACCCGGCGCGCCGCCGGACCCGGAGGGCGGACCCTATGGGAAGGGCGACGAAACGCTCAGCCGCATCGAGCGCACCCTGTTCTGAGGGGGTCCGCCGGGCCCGTCCGCTCCCCGGCGTCCGCTCACACGTCGCGCCCGCGTACGACGACCACCGCGAGGGCGACCGCGACCAGCGGCCACACCACGTACACGGCCCAGGAACCGGAGACCGTGGCGTCGTGGACGTGGTGGACGTGGTGGACGGGGCCCCCCCAGTTCTGGACGAGGCGCTTCCAGGCGCTGGCCACCATCACGTGGTTGACGTCGGCGGACCATTGCCTGGAGGTACTGAACAGCGGCGGCAGCATCACCAGGGTGAAGAGGGTGGCGACCAGGCTGCCAGGGGTGTGTCTGATCAGCGCGCCGAGGCCCAGGCCGACCAGGGCGCAGGCCGGAGCCAGCAGCGCGGACGCCGCCATGGCCCGGGCCACACCGGGGTGGGTGAGGGAGACCCCGGCGTGCCGGCCGTCGAGGACGGCCTGGGAGACCAGGAAGGCGCCCAGGGAGACGGCCGTCCCGACGGCGGTCCACACCGCCGCGACGACGACGGCCTTGGCCAGGACCACCGAGTGACGGGCGGGAACGGCCACGGTGGTGGTGCGGATCAGCCCGCTGCCGTACTCGCTCACGATCGTGACGGCGCCGAGGCTGCCGGCGACGAGCATCAGCGTCATGTAGGCGCCGGGCGGGAAGGCGTCGAAGGGCAGGAACCCGCGGGACTCCTGCGCACCCGGGCCGGCGGCGACGATGTTGTCGTGGTCCGCCAGCGCCGCGACGGTCGCGCACCCGATGACGAACAGCGCGGTGAGGGCGATCGTCCACCATGTGGAGCGCAGGGACCGCATCTTGATCCACTCGGCGACGAGCACGTCCCGGAAGCGGGCGGGAGGCTCGGAGACGGAGGAGACGGAGGAGGCGGGGGCGGAGGTGGTTCGGGTCATCGGGTCCGTCCTGTCGGGTACTCGACGCTGTCGGCGGTCAGTTCCATGAAGGCCTCCTCCAGGGAGGCCGTGCGCGGGGTGAGGTGGTCCAGCACGATCCCGTGAGCGAAGGCGAGCGCCCCGATCCGGTCCGCCGTCAGTCCGGTCACCACGAGCCTGCCGGTGTCCGCCGGCCCCTCCGGCTCCACCGAAGCGCCCGCGCCGGCCAGCAGCGCCGCCAGCTCGGCGGCCCGCGACGAGCCCACGACGGTCCCGGCCCGGGTGCTGCGGGCAGCGAACTCCCCTGCCGGCTCGGCGGCGATGAGCCGGCCGCGGCCGATGACGACGAGATCGTCGGCGGTGTTCTGCATCTCCGACATCAGATGGCTGGAGAGGAAGACCGTACGGCCCTCGGCCGCGAGCCGCCGGAAGAGGCCGCGCATCCAGAGCACGCCCTCCGGGTCCATGCCGTTGACGGGTTCGTCGAACATCAGCACCGGGGGATCGCCGAGGAGGGCGGTGGCGATCCCGAGGCGCTGCTTCATGCCGAGCGAGAACCCGCCGATGCGACGGCCCGCCGCTCCGGCCAGGCCGACTTCCTGGAGCACCTCGTCCACCCGGCGCGCCGGGATGCCGTTGCTGCGGGCCAGCGCGGACAGGTGGGCGGTGGCGCTGCGTCCGCCGTGCACCTGGTTCGCGTCGAGGAGGGCGCCCGCGTGCCGCAGTCCGCGCGGGTGGTCGCGGAAGGGGACGCCGGCGACGGTGGCGGAACCGGCGGTGGGCCGGTCCAGCCCGAGGACCATCCGCAGGGTGGTGGTCTTGCCGGCTCCGTTCGGGCCGAGGAATCCGGTGACGCGGCCCGGCCTGACGGTGAAGGACAACCGGTCGACGGCGGTCTTGCCGCCGTAGCGCTTGGTGAGTTCGTTGACTTCGATCACAAGGGCAACCCTGCCCGGAGGGCGCCCCGCGGGCATGGTGCCGTGGGCGGCAATCGCGCGGCCGGACCCACCCGGGGGCGTACGCCTCCGGGCGGGGCCGCAGGGGTGCCCCGAGGGTGTCAGCCCCCGGCCGCCGACACCTCCTGGGCCAGGACCGACACGGCCCGGCGGATGTCCCCTTCGCGGTGTTCGGAGGTGACGAAGAACCGCAGCCGGGAGAGCCCCTCCTCCACCGCGGGGTGGAAGATCGGATCGGCGATGACACCGCGCTCGTACAGCCGGTCGGCGACGCGCAGGGTCCTCGCCGAGTCGCCGAGGAGGCACGGCACGATCGGGGTGTGGGCGCTGGAGCCCGTCGCGAGGCCGGCCGAGGCGGCGAGCGAGAGGAAGAGCTCGGCGTTGCGCCGCAGGGCACGGACCCGCTCGGCGGTGATCAGCTCGCTCGCGGCCAGCGCGGCGGCCGCGTTGGCCGGGGTCAGGCCGACGCTGTAGACGAATCCGGGCAGGGTGTGCCGCAGCCACCGCACCATCCGGGCCGAGCTGCCGAGGTATCCGCCGCAACTGGCGAAGGCCTTGGAGAGGGTGCCCATCCACAGGTCCACTCCGGACCGGTCGACGCCGAAGAACTCGCCGACACCGCGGCCGTGCTCTCCCACGGTGCCGATGCTGTGGGCCTCGTCGACCATCAGCAGGGCGCCGTATCGTTTCTTCAGTTCGATCACGGCCGGCAGGTCCACCAGGTCGCCGTCCATGCTGTAGGCGCCCTCGACGGCGATCAGCACCCGACGGAACCGCGAGCGGTTGGCCCGCAGCATGTGCGCCAGCTGGTCCGTGTCGTTGTGGGCGAAGGGCCGCCGGGCCGCCCCGGACAGCGCGCAGCCCTGCAGGATGCTGTCGTGGGCGAGGGCGTCGTGCAGCACCAGGTCCCCGGCGCCGACGACGTGCCCGATCGCGGTGACGTTGGTGGCGTGGCCGCTGACCAGCGCCAGGCAGTCGTCGACGCCGAGGAAGGCGGCGAGCGCCCGCTCCAGCCGTACGGTCAGCTCCCGTTCGCCGGAGAGCACCCGGCTCGCCGAGACCGAGGTCCCGTAGCGGTCCACCGCTTCGTGGACGGCGGCGGTGACCGCCGGATGGCCCGAGAGCCCCAGGTAGTTGTAGGAGCCGAAGGAGAGGTACTCCCGGTCGCCGATCACGGTCGTGTCGCGGATCGTGCCCCGGTGGACTCGGAAGTACGGGAAATCCGCACCGCCGGCGGTGATCGCGTCCAGGCGTTCCTCGAACTGCCGCACCTCCGGGAAACCGTCGACGCCCGCCGTGGCGGCGTACTCGTCCCCCCGCGGCGCCGGTGTCTCCCACGGCTCCCGCGGCAACGGGGGAACGGCGGGGGCCGGCGCGTGCGTGAGGTGGGGAGCGACCAGTTCGGTCAGCCGCCCGATGGTGAGGCCGGGCTTGAAGGTCTCCTCGGTGGGGAAGCCCGGCGCGTGCCGCGCGATGATGATGTCCAGCTCCTGGAGCATCAGGGAGTCGAAGCCGAGATCGGTCGTCAGGACCATCCGCTCGCCCAGGTCGGAGAGCGGGAAGACCCCGGTCCGTGAGACCGCTTCGAGGACGACGGACGCGGCGGCCCCGCCCGGCTCGGCGGACACGTCCGGCTGTGCGGCGCTGCCCGGCTGCGCGGAGGCGCCCGGAGCCGGCCGCGCGGACCCTCCCGGCGAGGCGGGCGCGCCCCGTCCGGCGGACGGCAGGACCGTCGCCACCACCCGCGGGGGTTCCTCCGGGTGGCCGGTGGGGTCCGCCGCCTCGCGGGCCGACGCGTCCACCACCCAGTGGTGGCGGGGCGCCAGGGGACTCGGCGGCAACGTGCACGGAGGAGTCCGCTCCGTCGCGGGAAGCGGCGCCGGGCCGCTCACGGCACGCGCGGCCGGGCCCGCCGGCGCGGCGGCGCGTTCCCCGTCCG